>JAABQR010000179.1 GCA_011391345.1 Methanobacteriota archaeon
CTGAGGACTTGACCGGTACGAACACGAGGAGGGAGCACGACTCCCTCGGCGAGAGAGAGGTGCCAGAGGACGCCTACTACGGCATCCAGACCCTGAGGGCCGTCGAGAACTTCCCAGTCAGCGGCATCATGGCCCGGCCGGAGTTCATCAACGCGTACGCCATGGTCAAGAAGGCCGCTGCCCTTGCGAACATGGAGATCGGCTGGCTCGAACCTTACGTCGCGGAGGCCATCGTCGCCGCGTGCGACGAGATCCTCTCGGGCAAGCTGCACGACCAGTTCGTCGTGGACGACTTCCAGGCGGGCGCGGGCACATCGCTCAACATGAACATCAACGAGGTAGTGGCCAACCGCGCGCTCGAACTCGTGGGCAGGCGTAAGGGCGACTACTCCGTGATACATCCCAACGACCACGTGAACATGTCCCAGTCCACGAACGATACCTATCCCACTGCGATGAGGCTCTGCGTCCTCATCATCGCCCAGGACCTGCTCGACAACCTGGAGTTGCTCCGGAGGGCCTTCGTGAGGAAGGGCATGGAGTTCCAGACGGTGCTGAAATCCGGCAGGACACACCTCATGGACGCGCTGCCCGTCACGCTCGGCCAGGAATTCATGGCCTACGCCGTCGCGATAAAGAAGGCCAGGGACCAGCTCAAGAGCACGCTCAAGATGCTCGAGGAGGTGCCCCTGGGCGCGACCGCCGTGGGCACGGGCGCGAACACGCACCCAGACTACCACAGGATGGTCGTCAAGCACCTCAGTGTCATCACGAGCCTGAACCTCATAGAGTCGGAGGATCCGCGGGAGGCGCTCCAGAGCAGGCTCGGGGTCGCGAGCGTTTCCGGCTGCATGAGGGACCTCGCGCTCGAGCTCATCAGGATATCGAACGACCTGAGGCTCATGAACTCGGGCCCGACAACTGGCCTCGCGGAGATCAGGCTCCCGGAGACTCAGCCCGGTTCGAGCATAATGCCGGGCAAGGTGAACCCTGTCATGGTCGAGTGCATGAACATGATATCGTTCCAGATCGTCGGCAACGACCTCGCGGTCGCGATGGCAGTCCAGGCGGGCCAGTTCGAGCTCAACGTCATGAACCCGGTCATGGTCCATAACCTGCTCGAGTCCATGGTGCTCCTGAACAACTACCTCCCCGTGTTCGTGGGGAAGTGCATATCGGGCATCGAGGTGAACGAGGCGAAGTGCAGGTCCTACCTCGAGAAGAATCCGTCCCTAGCGACCTTCCTCCAGCCGCACATAGGCTACGAGAGGGCGGCCGAGATCGCCAAGGAGGCCATCAAGAGGAACATGTCCATCAGGGACCTCGTCCTCGAGAAGGGCATCATGACGAAGGAGCAGGTCGACGCCATATTCGACTGGGAGTTCCTGAGCGGCGAGAAGAAGGTCGACAACAGGCGAAAGTGAGCTGGCCCTCGTCTAAGAACCTATAAATACGCACCGCCCTTTTTCAACCAGAAGACTCCACGGACTGCGCCGAGTCCTGGAGGTGTGATCACATGGACTGGGGTTTGAAGAACAGGATGTCTAGGATCATCAGGCCGGATACCGGAAGGTCGGTCATGCTCGCGGTGGACCACGGTTACTTCCTCGGGCCGACGACGAGGCTCGAGAAGCCGAGGGACACCATCATGCCGCTGGCGCCCTACGCGGACGTCGTCATGCTCACCCGGGGGGTGCTCAGGACCTGCGTCGACGCGGGCATACCCAACTCGGTCGTGCTGCGCGTGTCCGGCGGCTCCAGCATAGTGGGCGAGGACCTCTCGAACGAGGAGATAATCACCTCCGTCGAGGACGCGCTCAGGCTGAACGCGTCGGGCATAGCCCTGTCCATATTCGTCGGCAGCAAGCACGAGAAGCAGACCCTCGTGAGCCTCTCGAAGCTCGTGGACGAGGGCGAGAGGTACGGCATGCCGGTACTCGCAGTCACGGCCGTCGGCAAGGAGCTCGGCAAGAGGGACGCGAGGTTCCTGGCACTGTCGTCCAGGATCGCCGCGGAGTTGGGCGCTCACATCGTCAAGACATATTACTGCGAGAACTTCGAGAAGGTCGTCGAGGGATGCCCGGCGCCTATCGTGGTCGCGGGCGGGCCGAAGATGACCGAGAAGGACGCCCTCGAGCTCACATACAACTCGATATCCAAGGGCGCGGTCGGCGTCGATATGGGCAGGAACATATGGCAGTCCGACAACCCCGTCGCGATGATCAAGTCCGTCAGGAAGATCGTGCACGAGAACGCGACCGCGAAGGAAGCGTTCGAGATGTTCAAGGAGCTCACGAAGAAGAAGTGAGCCAACTCTTTCATCGGAGTGTCGTCCAGATGCGCGTGGCGATGTACTACAACAACAGGGACGTGCGGCTCCAGGAGATCCCGAGGCCGAAGCCTGGCCCGGGCGAGATCCTGGTCAAGGTCGAGGCGTGCGGCATCTGCGGGAGCGACGTCATGGAGTGGTACAGGGTCAAGAAGGCCCCGCTCGTGCTCGGCCATGAGATCGCGGGGGACATCGTCGAGCTGGGTCCAGGCGTCGACAAGTACAAGGTCGGCGACAGGGTGTTCGTTTCGCACCATGTGCCGTGCAACACGTGCAGGTACTGCCTGAGCGGGCATCACTCGGCCTGTGACACCCTCAGATCGACCAACTTCCATCCAGGCGGTTTCTCGGAGTTCGTCCGTGTGCCCAGCATCAATGTGGACAGGGGCGTCACGGTGCTTCCTCGCGAGCTCACCTACGATGACGGCGTGTTCATCGAGCCGCTCGCATGCGTCGTCCGCGGCCTCAGGCAATCCAGGTTCGAGCCGGCGAAGACGGTCCTGGTCCTCGGGAGCGGCATCGCGGGCCTCCTCATCATCAAGCTGGCCAAGGCACTGGGCGCAGGAAGGATCATAGCGACCGACGTGTCCGAGTACCGCCTGGGCGCGGCGAAGATGTTCGGGGCCGATGAGATCATCAACGCGTCCGAGGACGTCCCCGCCAAGGTGCGGCAGGCGAACGATGGCCGCCCGGCGGACCTGGTGGTCGTGTCGACCGGAGCGACCCCGGCGATCAAGCAGTCCTTCGCGTGCGTCGACCGCGGAGGCACGATCCTGATGTTCGCTCCCCCGATGCCAGGCGTCGAGACCCCGGTCCCGTTCGGGGACATCTGGAAGGACGAGGTCACGATAACGACGACCTACGCCGGGAGCCCGAAGGACATCGCCGACGCGATAGAGCTCCTGAGGAGCGGCCAGGTCGACGTCAAGGACATGATCACGCACAGGCTCCCGCTCGCGGAGACCGGCAGGGGATTCGAGCTCGTCGCGAAGGCCGGCGAGTCCATCAAGGTGATAGTGGAGCCCCAGAAGTGACCCGGGCCACCTGCCCCGCGTGACCTCCTCAGCCCTTTCTCAGCGACCTCTCGACCCTCGGGCGGACGGCCTTCCGGACCTCGTCCACGACGAGTATCGAGCTCGACACGAGCAGAACCGCCACCCACTCATGGAACGACAGCGCCACCGTCCCGAGCGCGGTCTGCATGAAAGGCACGGTGGTGGCGAGGAAGTTGAGAGCGAAGGACGCGGCTATCGCTACGACCAGGTACTTGTTCGTGAGGATGCCGACCTTGAATATGGACTTCGTCCTCGACCTGCAGTTGAGGGAGTTGAACACCTGGAACATGGCCATGGTCACGAACGCGATCGTGCGGGCGGAGTCCCGCCCCTCCTGGTCGAGCTCCCTGGAGAAGAGGAACAGCGTCCCGGTGGCCATGAAGATGCCCAGTATCACGACGTTCTGGACCATGGTCTTGTCCACCAGCTTCGTGCCGGGCGCCCTTGGCGGTTCGTCCATGACGTCCTCCTCCTTCGGCTCGAGCGCGAGCGACTTGTCGAGCAGCCCGTCCGTCACGAGGTTGATCCACAGTATCATGATGGGCGTGAGTATCAGGGGCGCACCCGGTATGAGTATCAGCGCGGCCTGTATGGTGAGGATCTCCGCGGTGTTGGTGCTGATGAGGTACTTCGTGACCTTCCTTATGTTCTCGAAGACCACGCGCCCCTCCTCCACGGCGTTCACTATGCTCACGAAGTTGTCGTCCGCCAGCACCATCTCCGCCGTCTCCTTCGTGACGTCGGAGCCGGTGATGCCCATCGCTATGCCGACCTCCGCGGCCTTCAGCGCGGGGGCGTCGTTCACGCCGTCGCCGGTCATGGCCACGACCTCCCCCCTCCGCCTCAGCGCCTCGACGATCCGGTGCTTGTGCGTCGGGGAGACCCGGGCGAAGACGCGGGTGTGCTCGACAGTCTGGTCGAGCTCCTCGTCCCCCATCCCGTCGAGCTCCCGCCCCTCCACGACCGTGCCGCCCCGGTCCAGTATCCCGATCTCCCTCGCGATCGCGTCGGCGGTGAGCTTGTGGTCCCCGGTGAGCATCAGCACCTTGATGCCCGCGGCCTTGCAGAGCCCGATCGCGCCGCTCGCCTCGGGCCTCGGCGGGTCGATCATCCCGACAAGCCCCAGGAATGCCAGGAGGCGTACGCGCTCCTCGAGCTTCGCCTTGAAGTCCGCCACGTCATCCCGGTCGACCATCTGGTAGGCGACGCCGAGCACCCGCATCGCCTCGGAGGCCATCCGCCTCGCCGATTCCGTGGCTGCGCGGACGTCCTCCTCAGAGATGTCCCTGGCCTCGTCGCCCTCGGCCATCTCGCAGCACATGGCCAG
>JAABQR010000180.1 GCA_011391345.1 Methanobacteriota archaeon
ACCCTCGGGGTCGTAGAGGGCGATCGAACCTGGCGAGTGCCCAGGCATGTGAAGCACCTGCAGCTCCGTCTTCCCGAGCTTCAGCCTCTGCCCGGTCCTGAGCTGCTCGACCTCGAGGCCTTTGAACCTCTGGCCGAACATATCCGACACCGTCAGCGAAGTGTCCCCGGCCATGAGGGGCTTGGCCTCCGCCTCGTGCAGGTACAGCTTCGCGCCCGTGGCCTCCTGGAAGGCCTTCGCCCCGCCCATGTGGTCGTAGTGGCTGTGCGTGAGCACTATCCTCCCGATCCTCTTAAGCGGAACGATGTTCGACACCTCCTCCAGAGCCGTGTCTGCGTACATGCCCGTACCTGTATCGACGAGCACGGGGTCCTCATCCTCCAGGAGGTAGACGTTGCTATCGTACGCCACCCCCGCGACGTAGTGGACCTTCATCCCGTGAATCCGGATAGCACCGGCCTTATAAAACCTTGGCTTCCGACCCCCCACGGTCTTCTAAGCGAGCCAGCATGACCCGAGGGCCTATCCCTTGGCCAAGATGACCATACGCTGCCTCTCCTCAAGGTTGACTGCGGCCACCGTCTTGGTCAGGGACAGCTCCTCCGCCTTCGCGAGCCCTTCGAGCGCCTGTAGAACGGCGTCCTTGCTCGGTTTCCTGATGTCGACGGCCGCCTCCTCGAACTGGTGCTGCACTATGAGCATGGCCTTCTCGAGGTCCCCGTACTGAGCGCAGAAGTCCTGGATGATGAAATCGACCGCCTCCGACAGCGTCTGGGGCAGCTCCTCCGCGCCCTTGGGCCTGCTCGCGACCACTTCGGCCACTAGCATCTCGCCAAGTGTGGCGAACGCGTTCTCGACGTTCTCACCCGTCTTCGCGCTCGCGAGGAATGTGGGATATCCCAGGTTCTGCCCGATGGACTCGAGCACCGTGATGGCCATGGAACCCTTGTCCGCGAGGTCGCACTTGTTGCCGACGAGGACCGTCGGCACCTTGCCGACCGCGGCCTCTATCTCCGGTATCCAGAAGGCCTCGAGGCTCTTGACAGTCTCGGGGCGCGCGAGGTCCCCGACGAGTATCACGCCCTGGGCGCCGCTCAGGCTCGCGGTCCTGATCTTGGAGTACTCCTTCTGCCCGAGGATGTCCCATATCATCATCCTCAGGTTGATGATCAGGTTGGGCTTCGTGAGCTGCATGTCCTTTTTGGAGACCTTCGTCCCGATGGTCGCGATGTACTTGTCATCGAACTTGTTGACGACATACCTCGCGGTGAGGGAAGTCTTTCCGACGGCCCCGTCGCCCAGCAGGACCACCTTCTTCAGGAGCTCCTTGAGTTCCATCCAGGAGCGCAATAGGCGATAGTGGGCTTAAAAGCTTTTTATGCGGCCCCGAGGGTCACCTGTACTTGCCTGCCAGGAGCTTCTTCATGATGATGTCGACGCCCACCAGGTCGGACTTGTCGCCTGCCCAGTTGGTCAGCTTGTGCCCGAAGTGCTTCTCTAGGTCCTCGGTCACGAGCCTCATCTGCGTCCTGAGCTTCTCCGGCTTCTTGGTCGATATGATGGCCGCGATGACGATGCTCTTCGAGTGAGATATGAATATGTCGTAGTTCTCGAACCTGATCTCCTTGAGCTTCCCCCCGGCCTCCTCGAAGCTCTCCTTGATGAAGTTCTGGACCGCCGTGAGCATGCCCGCGAGAATGTCGTCGTCCTGGTCAGGCTTGAGCCTGCGGGTGTAGTGCTTCAGCAGGCGGCCGTCCGGCGTCATCAGGAATATCTCGTCGATGATGGTCGGGGAGGCCTTCCAGACCGTGAAGAACCCCGCCACGTTGATGGAGACGAGGACAGCCGCGAGGCCGACGAAGAATATCCGCGTGTTGTCGTCCTCGAACGGCACGACGAACGCGGTCACCGCAAGCGCGCCGAAGACACACATGCTCATGACTATCAGAGTTTCAATCTTCACGTCGCGCTGCATCGGGCTGGATGATTGGACGGGCACGTGATAAGCCTTTCTACCACATATCTACACATCACGCCGAGAACACGAACCCCTGTCCTTGGAAAACCGCTAAATACGCTCTCACCTGCTTCACTGCCGAAGGCGATGGAATGAAACTGTACGAATACAAGGCCAAGGAGCTTCTGAAAAAGCACGGCATACCCGTCCCTGACGGGTTCGTCGTGTCCTCACCAGACGGCGTCAAGCAACTGCCGGGGCCGGTCATGGTCAAGGCCCAGGTCCTGATAGGAGGAAGGGGCAAGGCTGGTGGCATCAAACCCGCCAACACCGTTGAAGAGGCCAGGAAGGCCGCCTCGGCAATCCTCGGCTTGAACATCAGAGGATATGTCACGAAGCAGGTCCTGCTCGAGAGGCGGCTCGAGGTCGCCAAGGAGCTGTACCTAGGCATCACCATCGACAGGAGCAGGCGGGGCCTGCTTCTCATGGCATCCGCCAGCGGAGGCATGGACATCGAATCCGTGCCTGAGGACAAGATACTCATGCTCTCCATGGATCCGCTCATAGGATACCAGGGGTTCGTCGGCAGGAGGGTCTCCGGGTTCCTGAAGCTCGGCAAGGAGCAGGGAGCCCAGGTGGCGGACATAGTGAAGAGACTCTACGCGCTCATGATCTCAGAGGACGCCGAACTCGCCGAGATCAACCCACTGGTCATAACCAAGGACGGGAAGGTCGTCGCTGGGGACGCCAAGGTCACCATCGACTCGGACGCGCTCTTCAGGCACAAGGAGTACGAAGGGCTCGAGGAGGACCTTACCCCGCTCGAGGCGAAGGCCAAGGAACTCGACATCGCGTTCGTCCAGCTGGACGGGAACATAGGCGTCATCGCGAACGGCGCGGGTCTGACCATGGCAACGCTCGACAGCCTGAACATGTTCGGCGGGAGAGCGGGCGTGTTCCTCGACCTAGGGGGCACGGACGACCCAGAGAAGGTCAAGAGCGCCATGCTGCTGATGGAGGAGGCCGACCCGAAGGTCATACTTCTAAACATATTCGGGGGCATCACGAAGTGCGACACTGTCGCGAAGGGGGTCCTCGAGGCGATAGAGATGAGACCCACATCGGCGCCGATAGTAGCACGGATCAAGGGAGTGAACGAGGAGCTGGGCAGGGACATGTTGAAGGAGGCGGGCATGATCCCCGCATCCGGACTGAGCGAGGCGGCCGAGAAAGCCTCGAAGGAGTCACTGAGGTGATCACATGACGGTAATGATAGACAAGAAGACCAAGGTCGTCGTCCAGGGCATCACTGGATACCAGGGCACATACCACTCGAAGGCCATGCGGGACTTCGGCACAAATGTCGTCGCGGGCGTCACGCCTGGAAAGGCGGGCGAGAAGGTCAACGACATACCCGTGTTCGACACGGTCGCGGATGCCGTGGCCGAGACGGGAGCGAACACATCGTGCGTGTTCGTCCCAGCACCGATGACCAAGGACGCGGTCATGGAGGCACTGGATGCTGGCATCGCCACCATCGTGGTCGTCACAGAGCACGTGCCAGTCCACGACGCGATACACTTCGTCGCCGTCGCGAGGAGCAAGGGCGTCGCCCTCGTCGGCCCGAACTGCCCTGGTCTCGCCGCGCCTGGCGTGGGCAAGGTCGGCATACTCCCGAGCAAGATATTCATGAAGGGCACGGTCGGGGTCGTATCCAGGTCAGGCACGCTCACATACGAGATCGTGAACGCGATGACCGAACACGGCATCGGACAATCGACCTGCGTAGGCATAGGCGGCGACAGGGTTCCTGGAACCAACTTCGTCGACGTCCTCACGAGGTTCCAGAAGGACAAGGACACCAAGAAGATCGTGCTGGTCGGGGAGATCGGCGGAACCGCGGAGGAGGAGGCTGCCGAGTTCGTCAAGGCGCACGTCACAAAGCCAGTTGTGGCATACATCGCCGGCAGGACCGCGCCCCCAGGCAAGAGGATGGGCCACGCCGGAGCCATCATCGCCAGGGGCAGGGGTACCGCGGAGAGCAAGATCAAGGCGCTAGAGGCGGCAGGGGTCAAAGTCGCCAGGATACCTACGGACGTACCGGAACTGCTCAGGTGATCCGTCCCGCCAACATCCTTACATATCACGAGATGCAGTGGACACCAGATGACAGAGGAGCTAGATGCCGTCCTGTTCGACGCGGGCGGGGTGCTCTGGGACCTCAAGCCTTCTCCGGAGGACCTGTTCGCTGAGGCGCTGCGCAAGCACGGGGTCGCATTCGACCGCGCCCGGCTGCGCGAAGCCATGAACAAGGCGGACAGGCTCCTGGACGACGAGTTCGCGACGCTCGACGGCAACGACGAGTCCAGGTTCTGGAGGAGCTACGACGGCATCGTGCTGGAGGAGCTGGGGGCCGGAATCGACGTGGGCAAATTCGCAATGGACCTCGGCTCCGAACTCAGGGACGTGGTGACCAAGGTCGAGAGCTGGGCACCGTTCCCGGACGCGGTCCCCGCCCTGGAGGCCGTGCGGGAGAGGGGGTTCAGGATCGGCATGGTCTCGAACGCCACCGAGCTGGCCCGGAGGGTCCTGAGGAACTTGGACATGGAGAAGCACTTCGACTTCGTCGTGATATCGGACGAGGTCGGCGTCCGAAAGCCTGACCCGAGGATATTCGGGATCGCGCTCGGACTCGCGGGTACGGTCCCGTCAAGGGCCCTGTTCCTGGGCGACA
>JAABQR010000181.1 GCA_011391345.1 Methanobacteriota archaeon
GCCCGCAGGGTCTGGATACGGAACCTGATGCCGCACCACCTCTCGGCCTTCGCCTTGACCTTCCCCCACATCGCGTCCGACCAGTAGTCCGCGGTTCCGTCGGTGACCTTCGGAACCAGGGCCTCGCACGACCCGATGCCGGCGTCGGAGAGGTACCTGGCCCTCTCCGCGAGGAACTCGGACACCGTGCCGCGTGCGGGGTGCAGTATCCGGGCCGGCGCCCCAGCTGCCCAGCTACCCTCTCCCTTGGGGTGGGCGACGAAGATGGTCCAGGTGTCGACGCTCAGGTCCTCCAGCCTGGCGCGGCGGAGCTCGGACCTCCTGAGCCCGGAATACGCATACATCGCCACCATGAACCGCGCCATCGCGCCCTCGTACCCTGGCAATGTCCTCAGCTTGGAGCGCATCTCCTCGACGCGCGACTCCGGCAGGACCCTGACCTCGCCAGGCGCCTTCTGCGGGAACCGCACGTAGTGCAGCTTCCTCATATGGTCGATCACCCCGTTGTCCCCGAACCTCAGGAACCCGTTGAGGTAGTCGATGTAGTTGGACTGGGTGCCGACAGCCAGGCCGACCCCGCGCTGGGTCCTCCTCGCCCTCATCCATTCAACGAAGGCGGCGATGTCGTCCTTCGTCAGTCCCCGGGGGTTAAGAGTGCCGACCCTTCCCTGTCTCTTCAGCTCCGTGAATGCCCCGTGAATAGCCCTAAGGCCTCGTTCCATCGTCTGGAGCGTCCGAGGAGAATAGTAGCTCCTGATTGCCATGAGGTAGGCGTCTTGGCGGGTTATCCACAAGTCACGGCCCAGATTCGTTCCCCCTCAATCGATTCAAACGGATGCCCCTGTGAACGGCCGCAGGGGAAGTATCTCACTGACAGCCTACATCGTGAGAGTTGCCACTACATGCAGCCGTGACCAACGAACAACTAGCCTCACATTATACGCAATAAATGTTAAATACATATAAACGAATTAACATTAATTGCCATGAACAAAGGACAGGCAGGACTATCCCCAAAGGAAATCGCCCTGATGAGGAGCATCCGCGATGGGGAAGTGCCCAGGAGAGAAGTCGCAACGATGCTGGATGTGCCGCAGCCGGAGCTGACCAGGCTCGTCAAGTCGCTCGTGTCCAAGGGACTGATCGTTGTCCGAAGGCGAGGGCTCTCGACCTCACTGGCAGTCTCAGACACCAAGCACGCATCGATACTCAGGAGGATCCTCAACGAGTACGCTCACATGAGACTAGAAGAGATCCTCTCTCTCTCGTCCCTCCGCGTCATCTCATCCCTTGGAGCACGGCCATTATCCACGAGAATCGAGATTCAATCATCCTCTCAGGTGTCCCCGAGGACCATTCACACAGTCCTCAAGAGACTGAGGGCGATCGGTGTGGTCCGGACTCGCGGTAGGGGCAACTACGAGCTGGCGGACAGGTTCCTGTTGTTTGCGGACTTCGCTCGAGAACTGGCCTCGTCCTGCAATCAGAGGCAGGCCCTGGGGTTCTCCCCAGACGCAGTGGTGGTGTGGGAACGAGATTACGACTTCATAGTGAGAACGAGGGCGGCCGAGGAGAGCGAGGGCTTCAGAAAGACGGCCTTCTCGGCCTTCGACGGATATGGCATCCCACTAGTGCAGGAATGGCACTACTACTATCATCCTCACGGCAGCTGGCAGAGGACGCCGGATGAAGTGTTACTGCATTCGTTAACAATAAGACCGCTCGGCTCCAGGGAGATGAGGGCAATCAAGATGCTGTTGGACCGGAAGATGTCAAGGCGGAACATAAACCATCTCAGGAAGAGGGCGGTCGAGTACGGAGTGGAGATGGAGATTGAGAGGCTGATCGAGAGCCTAGGAGAGGATCGGGGCGACAAGGTGGCAGCCAATCCGCATACGGAGGTGAAAGGTTGAGCAACAAGGATGGACGCAAGGCGACAAAGAGGATGCTGTCCAGCAGGGATGACATTGAGGACGCCCTGACTAGGGTCGGTGCGTCGCTCACGCACGACGTGAGTGCTTACCTCATAGGTGGTTGCGCCATGATCCTCTACAACGCGAAGGTTTCAACCAAAGATGTCGACCTCGTGATGATATCGGAGGAAGATGCAGGTGCTGTGGTCGCAGCGCTTTCAAGCTCCGACTTCGAAGAGGCAACGCCAGAGGACGAGACTTACCGTCGACTCGGAACGACCGTAATGATGCAGGACAGCCGGGGCACGCGCTTCGACATATTCGCGAAGACCGTATGTCGGAAGCTCAGCATCAACGACAGGATGGTCAGCCGATCCACACGCCATGCTGTGTATGGACGACTCACGATCAACCTCATCTCTCCCGAGGACATCTTCCTCTTCAAGAGCGTGACCGAGAGGGCGGGGGACCTTGACGACATGGCCCTGCTCGCAGAAAGAGGCCTTGACTGGGAGGTCATCCTGAGCGAGTGCGTCCGTCAGAGCGGTGACGTCATCCTGGAGGCATACCTGGCCATCAGGCTTCAGGAGCTCGAGGATGTGAAGGGGATAGCGTCTCCGATCAGGGCCGCGCTCGAGACCCTGGCTGACAGGGAGATGCGGAAGAGGAGAGGGGCGCAGCATCACCAATAGAGGCGGCTGGACCTGCTGCCCCTCCGCATCCCACCCCGATCTACATGCAGTTGTATCAGACCCGAGGAGCAAGGATGCGCCCCCATGTGACCCTTCACACTGCACGGAGCCGAGGACATCGTCCACCCGGACCGTCTACGATTTGTCTGGAGGGTGCGTGGACGTCGAATTTGTGCAAATACTGATAAAGAATATGTATATCACATATCAATTATTGCTCAGAATGTACGCCTTCAACCGGAACGAACTCAGGGTGTTCAAGGCCATATGCGAGGACCTTGGATCCACTTCAGACATAGCGGAGGCGCTGGACCTGTCGACCATCTCCATCTACAGAGCGGTGGACTCACTCTCCTCGAGCAAGCTGGTCCAGGCCAGAAGGGAAGGTAAGCGGCTCCATCTCTCTCCCGGCCCTCATGGCCACTCTAAGGCACTGTGCGCATACATCGTGGGCAGCCGAAGGCCGGTCGAGCCACTGATAGGCTCCAGGCTGCTCGTGCTTCTCTCCGTGTCCAGCCACCCGAAGACCCTGGAGAGGGTAGCGGAAGAGGTGAGGCTGTCGCGTGAATCGGTAAGGCGGGTCATCTGGCAGCTGAAGGGGTTCGGGGCCATCAATCAGGAAGAAGGGAAGATCTCCATCCCCCGGTCGGACGCCACGCTCGCTCGGCTCCTTCAGGACTTCTCGAAGGGCGCGTGTGCGTCGATGCTCGAATCCATGGCGCCCGCCGGGGCCGTACTCTGGAGCGAGGGGCTTGAGTTCATATTCTCGTCGCGGACGCCCCTGGACGAAAGGGGGGTGAGCGAGACGGGAATAACCGCGATGTCCAGACGGGGCCTCCGGTTCATGTCTGACCTGAGTTACTACTATTGCGCGCACTGGAAACCGCGGCTCAGAAAGGAGGACATCGCGCTGCATCAGATGCTGATCGAGCCCGGCAGCACCAGGAACATCTCCTACGGGCTGCTGTTCCTGATGAAGGAGGGATACAGCCCTGCACGCCTGGTCCGGGTAGGCGAGGCTCTGGGCGCCAGGACGCTCGCCGAGGAGGCCGCGAAGTACCTAAGCGGGGGAGTGACAGACAGCCCATACTTCCCGAGCAGGACCGACATGGCTGAGCTGCGCGCCCAGTACGGGGTGAGCTGAATGGAACCCGCCCAGATAGGCCGTGAAGAAGTAGTCGCGATCCTAAGGAAAGCCGGCAGCGGGTGCCGGAGGCAGATCTCGGCGTACCTCATCGGTGGGGGAGCCATGGCTCTCAGAGGAGAGAAAGACGCCACTCGGGATTTGGACCTCGTGCTCGAATCGCAAGACGACGCGGATGACCTGAAGAGAGCTTTCGAGGGGATTGGGTTCATCGTCAACGCTCGGCGTCCAGACGAATGCCAGGCGCAGTTCAGACCTCCTGAGCCCAGAATACGCGTACATCGCCACCATGAACCGCGCTATCGCGCCATGATAGCCCGGCATGTTCCTCAATATCGAGCGCAACTCCTCGACTCTCGATTCAGACATCACCCTGACCTCTGGAGGCATATTCTTGGGGAAGCGCACGAAGCGCAACTTTCTCATCGGGTCGATGATCCCGTTGTTCTCGAACCTGAGGAACCCATTGAGGTAGTCGATGTAGTTCGCCTGGGTCCCGTATGCAAGACCAATGCCGAGACGGGTCTTTCTCCCCCTCATCCACTCCAAGAAGGCGACGATGTTGGCCTCGGTCAGCCTCCTGAGGTCGGTTGTGCCGACCTTGCCGTCCCTCCTCAACTCGAGGAAGGCGCCGCGTATGGACCTGAAACCCCGTTCCATGACCTCCAGGGTTCTGGGAGAGTAGTAACTCCTCATCGCCCCGAGGTAGGTCTGCTGAAGTCGAATCCACGGATCTCTGCCCACGGCGCCCCTACACGCCTAGGGCCATAGTCAGGGTTTGGACTACCTGTAACGCTACCTCTTCTTCTTGAGTTCCTCGACCTTGCCCTTCTCGAGGACCTCCGAGATGGTGCGACCAAGCGCCTCGGAGAGCCTCTGGCCGGCCACGTGGGTCATGTACACCCTGCCCCCGCTCACGACCAT
>JAABQR010000182.1 GCA_011391345.1 Methanobacteriota archaeon
CGGCCGAGGCCTCTTCTCGTTCCCTGTCCTCAGCCGCCTCGCCCCCAGGACCAGCCGGTCGTCCTCGATCACCTTGGACGCATCCGGCCCCCGGTGGGCTATCTTCTTCAGCATCCTCTTGACCAGAGGTCCGTCGTTCCATCCGTAAGTTCCAGCTATTCCTTCCATCGGGCAACACCGTTCGTTTCACATCTCGACCATGTCGAGGTCCTTCTCCGTCATCCCGAGCGCTCCGATCCTCTCGCTCTCGGGCACTGGCCTCCCAGTGACGCGGTCCACAGCCACGCACGCGCCGTCCACTATCGCGGTGGCGATCCTTCCCCTGGCAACGGCCACGCCGGTGAGGTCGGGAGCGTCCAGTAGCCCGTCCTTGACCGACCAATAGAGCGTCTCGGGGTCCGTGAGCGGGTCCTCAGACCTCTTGTGGCCAGCCCGCTTGACCGCGTCCACGAGGAACCTGGCCTCCTTGGCCAATTGTGACTTCCGCGCTGCCACAGCGGGGTCGGCGAGAGGGTCGGGCAAACCGAGGAGTGCCTTCTGGACCGCCCCCCGGGCGATCATGCAGCTCTCGATGACGTCCTCTGCGGTCGCCGCGTGGTCGGCCTCGCTGAAACCGACGACGTGGACTATGTGCGGTCTCAGGGCCATGGCGGAGTACACCGAGGCGGCCATCTGCCCCTTCGCCACCTGGGGCGAGGTCGACAGGGACGCGAGTCCGGAACGCACCATCCTGAGCACCTTGAATTTGTCGTTGGCCAGGGATTCGACCATCTCCAGCTTCGCGGCCATCTTGGCCATGTCCATCGAGGGGGAGATTCCGTTTGGCGTGTCGAACATGAACTGGCAGACATAGGTCCTCGCGCCGAGCGCGCGGGCGTTGTACGCTGCGATGTATGCGGTCGCGAGTTCGATCGTGTCCCCACACCTCCTCAGGGCCCACTGATGCGATTCGTTCACCTCGACCGGGACGCCCGCCTCGGCGTAGTGTCGGATGGCGGCTTGGTTCTCCACGATCGCCTCTCTCAGAGGCCTCTTCGACCTGCCGTCGAGCTCGCTGTACCACATGAGTGGGACCGCACCCCACGCGATGTCGATCGTGTCCTTGAGCATGTCCGCCCACTTGGTCAGGTCCCTGGTGCCGCTGTAGCATCTGAGGAGCGGGTGATTGCCGACCCTCGTCACGTCCCTGATGGTCATCAGGTCCTCCGCGGTCCTAATGGGGGCCCCGCCCGCGCCGTCGAGCCTCGGGTCCATCTCGTGCCGCCTGAAGAAGGATTCCTGGGCGTTCTGGTCAGGCGCGATGGATAGGATGTCGAGCGCTCTGCTCTCCGCGATCCTCCTTGCCCCCAGCACGGTCTCCTTCATGTCTGGAAGGCCGAAGTGATGTCGTACCAGCGGTGCCGGGAACGATGCATCGACTCGGGTGACAAGGTCGGAGCTGGGCACCCCGGAGGTTCTGCCGACGACACCCCCTTTGAGGGCGGCGACTACCGCGTCCTGCGGCTCGCTCCCATCGAACACCGCATCGAAGATGCCCGTGTCCCGCGCCACCAGGGCCGCTGGTGGGGTCCCGCCGAAGAAGTACCGGGGCTTCCGGAGCTCGGGGTCGTTCTCCAGCGCGCCCTTGAGATCGTCCAGGACCGCCTGAGCGGACCCTGGGCTGAGCCTATAGCTCACGGCGACGATGTCCGGTGTCTCACTCTTGACGCTGTCCAGGAGCGTCCTGATCGGGACGGCCGGGCCGAGGAAGACCGTCGTGTGCCCGTTCGCCCTCGCGATGGACAGGAACGCCTGGATGCCCGCGACGTGGACGCAGTTCCCGACTGCGGCGCCCAGGATCCTCACTTCTGCGCCCCCCTCAGCGCGACCATGCGGATCTGCTCCACCGACTTGCCCGCGAGCCCCACCTTCTTCATGGTCCTGCCCTCTGCCCAGAAGTCGATACCATGGATGCATGAAGCCATGTGAATGAGCGCGGAGAGCGTGGGCGTCTTCACCCCCAGCTGCATGCCCGCTGAGACCATCGGCACGAGGCTCATGGGCACATCCTCGAGTATGTATCTGTGCGTGAGTGTAGCGGGGGCCCTGACGCCCTTGTACCCCGGGGTCGCCTGGATGGCGTCGTAGAGTGTTCTGCCGGGCGAGCCGTAGGCCAGGTACAGCCACTCCCGGGCCGTGTGGAGGTGCACGCCGAGGGAAGTCCCAAGGGCGACGCGTTCGGAGTCCGCAGCCTCGAGGACCTTCGCCGTGGATGGCGATATGCCCTCGAGGTAGTACTCGAAGTCGCCGTGAGTAGATTCTATCCTCGCGGCGTTCAGGATCGTCAGTGACGGGTGGAATATCGCCCCGATGTTGTCGAGGCTCGTCTCGAGCACATTGCTGGCGGCCACGAACTCGGGGAAAGCCTTCCGAAGGTCATGGAGTACGTCCGGTGTCTTGTGCGCCGGGATAGCCGCAACAGGGACCGAGTTCTTGATTTGCAGGATGCGAGCCCTCGCGAACTCTGCGTGCCTCGAGACGTAGATGAAGGTCTGCGCCTCCGACACGGTCGGCAGTCGCTTCGTCCCAGCCTCTTTCATCACCTGTGTGAACTCGAGCGCGCCGAAAGTCCTCCCAGGATGCAGGACCACGATCTGGTCCGGCCTCACATGAGGCGCGATCAGTTGTGCAACATGCCTGTGGCCAGATGATGGCACGACGACCATGATGAGGTTCGCCCCGTCGATGGCCGCCTTGACGTCGTCGGTGGCCAGCTCCAGTTCCCCGAACCCCTCGATCTCGCCTTCGACGTCGATTCCGCCCCTGTCGATGACATTGTCCACCCTCTCGCGGGTGCGGTTCCAGAGCCTCGTGTGGAACCCCATGATGGCGAGGTGTCCGGCCATGGCCAGGCCTCCGTGGCCTGCGCCGAGGACGGCGAAGACGGGCCTTCTCTCTCTCCTCTTCTTGGCGGACATGAGCGTTCCCCTGCTCCAATATGAACAAATGGTATGCCTCGTGCTGGGCCCGTGTGTGGACCGGGGCATCCTGTGAGTATGTGTGAATGATGATGAGTAACTATTAATCTGTTGCTCGTCTTTCTCATGACGAGGAAACTCACGTGGAGAGAGTCTGATAGGATGGCTGATGCGACAACTAAAGGCATTGTGAGATGGGTCATCCAGTCCGATAGGCGCCTGGTCTCCCTGAGGTGCTTCAAGCACGCTCAGTTTCTGGGAGCGTCCGATATCTCCCGGAGCACTGGCCGTTCGATCCAGAACTCCAGTACTGCGCTCTCGGAGCTCGAGAGGAAGAAGGTGGTTGAACTGCTCGAGCCCGGCAGGCGCACGTGGAAGAAGTATTGTCTCACTGGTACTGGGAAGGCCGTGCTGGAGTTCGTGGAACGCGAGCTGAGCACGGGCATGTTCGAGAGGCTCGCGGACGAGTTCTCGTTCAGGTACGTCCGGGATGCCTTCCGCCTGATCGTCACCGAGCCGATAATCGTCACGAGGGGGATGGGGCTCAGGGACGTGGTCGATAAGGTCCTCGAGGACCCGAGGACCCGCAGCGCGTACGTCGTCGATTCGAAGCACAGGGTCATCGGCATGATTGCCCTCAAGGAGATGCTTGAGGCGATAGAGGGCTCCTTGTCCCTGTTCGAGAATGTCCGGCCGCCCGCGAGGTTGAGACAGAGGCGCAAGGTGATGCCGTTCTCCGTCGAGGCGCACATGTTCAAACCCGTGACCGTGATGGAGGACGACAGGATCATAGATGCCCTCGAGAAGATGATCGAGCACGGGCAGGAGGACCTGCCTGTGGTGGACGAGAACGGCGTCCTCATAGGGGAACTGAACGGCTTCGAGATACTGCTGCTCGGGAGCGAGGTCATGAGACGTCAGGAGAGGCGCATGGAGACGGGCCCGTAGACGCGCACTGACTCCCTCTCCGCGCGTCCATTTTCGACAGGGGAAGTTTTAAATGGGGTAACCGGATATGCGCGGTAATGGTCCCAAAGGAACGCATAGAGAAGATAGTGGAGGGCTACGATAAGGACAAGATAACCGTAGCGACCGTGTGCTCCCACACTTCCCTGCAGATCTTCGACGGCGCCCGCAAGGAGGGCTTCAAGACCCTGGGCATAACCGTCGGTCAGAACATCAAGTTCTACGATGCTTTTCCGAAGGGCAAGCCTGACGAGTTCCTCAAGGTCGACTCCTACCTGGACCTGCTCGACATGGCGGACGAACTCGCTGCCAGGAACGTCATACTCGTGCCCCACGGGTCCTTCGTGGAGTACATGACCCCGAAGAAGTTCGAGGAGCTCGAGGTCCCCACATTCGGCAACAGGCGCGTGCTCGAGTGGGAGAGCAACAGGCACATGGAGCGCCAATGGCTCGTGTCCGCGGGCGCCGAGATGCCGAACATCATCGAGGACCCGAAGATGATAGACCGGCCCGTGCTCGTCAAGTACGACGGCGCGAAGGGCGGGCGCGGTTTCTTCATCGCGAAGGACTACCCCGATTTCAAGCTGGGGATAGACAGCTCGCAGAGGTTCACCATACAGGAGTATGTGCTCGGCACCAGGTACTACATACACTTCTTCTACTCGCCCGTGAGGACCGAGGGGTACAAACTCAAGAAGGGCGTGCTCG
>JAABQR010000183.1 GCA_011391345.1 Methanobacteriota archaeon
TGAAGGTCGTCTCGTCGTTCCACAGTATGTGCAGCTCGGCGAGAAGCCTCAGAACCTCGTCGAAGTCCGTTTTGAGGAGGCTCCTGAACGGATAGCTCCTCCTGATGGTCGAGTACGCCCAATCCTTGTCCACCTTAGGCTCCGTGAGGGTCATGGCCACGAGCTGGTTCGCGAGCACTCCCAGCGGGTTCTGACGTATGCGGTACCGCTCGAGCTCCTCGAGCATGGCCCTCCGGGCTATCACGAGGCTCTCCGCGGTCTCCGCAGGAGTCGTCGTGATGACGCTCCCGGTGGAGGTCTCGTAATGCCTGTGCCCCGCCCTGCCCACGCGCTGTATGAGTCTCGTGACCTGCCTGGGCGAGTTGAACTGGATCGTGAAGTCCGCCGAGCCGACATCGATGCCAAGCTCGAGCGATGATGTGCATATCAAGGCCTTGAGCCGCTGTTCCTTGAAGTCGTCCTCCATCTGCACTCTGATGTCCTTGGAAAGTGAACCGTGATGCACACCGACGCTGAAAGCCTCGTCCCACAGATGATACCTGACGCCCAGCGCCTCCGCGTAGTCCCTAGTGTTCACGAAGAACAGTGTTGAGTTGTGCCCGTCTATGAGCTCCCGGCATCTTCTCATCGCCGCGACATGCTTCTCGTCCGTCTGGAGGCGCGTGGCCAGGGCCTTGTCGTCCTTTCCAACCTGAGGGCTCTCGACCGATATCATCATCTCCTTGGCCGCGGACACCTTCAAATCGACGATCTTCCTCCCCATGCCGGCAAGGAATCCAGATACCTCCTGGACCGAGCCGACGGTGGCCGAAAGTCCTATCCGCTGGAATTCCCCCGCGATGCCGACAAGCCTCTCGAGTCCCACTGCAAGCTGTGCTCCGCGCTCGTCCTCGGCGAGTTCGTGTATCTCATCGATTACCACATGTCGTACATTGGCCAGATGTCTACGCAGATTGCGACCCGTGAACAGCAATTGGAGCGTTTCCGGTGTTGTGATCATGATGTCGGGCGGCGCCTTCGATTGCGCGGTCCTCTCCGATTGCGGAGTATCTCCGTGCCTGACGGCCACCTTGACCCCGACGGAGTTGCCCATCTCCTTGAGCCGCTTGAGCAGGTCCCTGTTGAGTGCCCTGAGCGGGGTCACGTACAGGCATTTGATTCCGGGGCCACTCTCCTTGGCCAGCAGTGTGAGGATAGGCAGCATGGCCGCTTCCGTCTTACCGATGCCCGTGGGAGCGACCAGGAGAAGATGCTCGCTCGACAGGATGGCTGGTATCGCCTTTCTCTGCGGTTCCGTCGGCTCCACGATCCCTTGACCCCTGAGGAACTCGTTCAGTCTGGGGTCCAAGTGCGCGAACTCGTTCATCTGCACGTGGTCAGCTGGAGGCGTCGTAAATAAACCTTTCCGGATTCCTCACTGGAAGGACGTCACCGACCCACCACTTTCATCCCATCGGTATTTATCGTGATTCGTTGTTCATTGTCTGATAAGAATGGCGAAGATCGCTACTGTGAAGGCGAGGGAGATCCTCGACTCCAGGGGCAACCCGACGGTCGAGGTAGATGTAACGCTGTCCAATGGCGAGATGGGCCGTGCAGCGGTACCCTCCGGGGCGTCCACTGGCACGAAGGAGGCCGTCGAACTCAGGGACGGGGACAGCTCTCGATTCATGGGCAAAGGTGTCCAGAACGCCGTCCGGAACGTCAACAAGGCGATTGCCCCCAAGCTCAAGGGCATGGACCCGTCGGAACAGTCGGAGATTGACGCGCTCCTGATGGAGATTGACGGCACTGACAACAAGTCCAGGCTCGGGGCCAATGCGATTCTCGGAGTCTCCCTAGCGGTGGCGCATGCAGCGGCAGCCGACGAGGGTGTGCCTCTGTATAGACACCTTGGCGGACCGAAGGCTAGGACCCTTCCGGTACCGATGATGAACATACTCAACGGCGGCGCGCACGCCGATAACAACCTCGACCTCCAGGAGTTCATGGTCGTCCCCATGGGAAAGAGCTTCAGCGAATCCCTGAGGCGCGGGTCGGAGGTGTTCCACTCTCTGAAGGCCCTGCTGAGGAAGCAGAAACTGAGCACCGCGGTCGGTGACGAGGGCGGGTTCGCACCCAGGCTCGGGTCGACACAGCAGGCCCTCGAACTCATCATCGCCGCGGCTGAGGAGGTAGGGCTCAGGCCAGGGAGGGACGTCTTCCTGGCCATGGACGCGGCCGCGAGCGAGTTCTTCGATGGCACAGCGTACGTCTTCAAGAAGAGCACGATGGAGCAGCTGACCCCGGAGGAGATGATCGATATGTACGCGGACCTGTGCAAGACTTACCCGGTCGCCTCCATCGAGGACCCGATGTCCGAGGAGGACTGGGCAGGGTGGAAGACCATCACCTCCAGGCTCGGGCGCAAAGTGCAGCTCGTCGGGGACGACGTGTTCGTCACGAACAGGAGGATACTGGAGGAGGGGGTCCGCCAGGGGATTGCGAACGCCGTCCTCGTCAAGGTCAACCAGATAGGCACTCTGACGGAGACCTTGGACACGATGCGTTTCTCGGCCAGGTCAAGGTATGCATGCGTGGTCTCCCACAGGTCGGGCGAGACGGAGGACACCACGATAAGCGATGTGAGCGTCGCCACGAATGCGGGCCAGATCAAGACCGGCGCCCCGTCGAGGGGCGAGCGCACGGCCAAGTACAACCGACTCCTCAGGATAGAGGAGGAGCTGGGACGGCGCGCGGTCTTCCCTGGGAAAGAGGTATTCGCGAGGAGCTGACGGGGCAGGGGGGGCCGCTCGTGGCGGTATGGCACGATGTTCATTCAATCAGTGTGAGCCATGCGTCGTCAGTCGGGGGCAGACCTTGCACTGGGGGGCAATCGTACACATATTGGGGCTGTAACAGGTCATTTGACCACTATGTTGGGCAACAGTTTCGGCAATTAGCCATAATAATGTCGTATTATAGGCACAATGATAAATACGGAAACTCACGAATCCCCCTTCGTGTGACCGACGACATCGGGCAGCACAACCCGTGCTGCCGGTCGTCGCATGCGGACGGTGACGGAATTGAGTTACAAGGGAGAAACACGGAACAATGCCTGTGCATGTTCGACAGACCGCGCCCTCACGGGGGACGGAGCGGAGCCCGGTGCTGCCAAGCCCAGGCTCGGACGCCTAAAACTGGTCGACACGACCTGCAGGGACGGCGAACAGATGCCAGGCATCTCATTCACATGCGATGAGAAGGTCGAGATCGCCGTCGGTCTCGAGATGCTCGGGGTCGAACAGGTCGAGACATTCGCCACCTACAACGACAGCGACAGGAAGTGCGCCCAGATGCTGAGCTCCCGCTTGAACGGAACGTCCATCATGGGTTGGAACAGGATGGTGAAGGCGGATATCGAAGATTCGATATCGCACGGCGTTGACGCCGTGTCCGTGTCAACGGACACGTCCGACATCGCCCTCGCGAACAAACTCAGAATCACGAGGAAGGAGCAGCTCGAGAGGTTGGTCGACTGCGTCGAGTTCGCCAAGGGTCACGGAGTGTATGTCTGCTTCAACGCAGGTGACGCGACGAGGAGCGATCCGGACTACCTCATAGAGTTCGCGAGGGTGGGCAAGGATGCCGGAGGGGACAGGTTCCGGATATGCGACACCGTGGGCATACTCACACCGGCCGCTTCGTCGTCCCTGGTCGCGAAGATAATGTCCAACGTCGACATCGACGTCGAGTTCCACGCGCACAACGACTTCGGTCTGGCGGTGGCGAACGCCCTCGCCGCGTGCGAAGCCGCTGCATCCTTCCGGGACCGCACATTGTGGCTGTCCACGACAGTGAACGGCCTTGGCGAACGCGCGGGGAACGTGCCGCTCGAGGTCCTGGTGATGAATCTGCGCACTCACTACGACGTGCGGAAATATCGGCCAGAGCACATAATCTCACTCTGTAAGCGTGTGGAGAAGGCGTCAGGGCTCGAGATACCGCTCAACTATCCCGTCGTCGGAGGGAATATGTTCACCCACAAGTCCGGCATACACGTGGATGGCATTCTCAAAGACCCGCAGATGTACGAAGCGTTCGACCCTGCGATGCTGGGCGTGTCGCGGAAGATCTCGCTCGGGAAGCACTCGGGGAAGGCATCGATAAGGCACAAACTGGACCAGCTCGGATTGGTTGCCCCCCCTGAGGCAATCGAGGCGCTCAGGCGTGAAGTCGGCAATGTTAGCGAGATGACCAAGAGGGATATCACAGATGCGGAGTTCATCCAGATGTACTCAAGGCTCGTCGGAGGCACGTGTCCCTCAGGCCGTGTCAGTCGGTCTGAGAAGAAGCTGGCTGCGGTGGATGCCAACATCCCATGGGGCGGCTGAAGGGGGCGATGCAGCATGGGAAAGACAATCGCCGAGAAGGTTCTGGGCGCGCACTCGGAATCAGACTGCTCGGCTGGGGACATCACCGTCGCCTCTGTTGATTTCTGCATGGCACAGGACGGCACCTCAACGATGATGATGAGGGAACTGGAGGCCCTTGGTTTCGAGACACCTGGTACCC
>JAABQR010000184.1 GCA_011391345.1 Methanobacteriota archaeon
GCCTGGACCGTGCCATCCTCCTTCGCGAGATCGATGCATTGGACAGGGGATGTCGTCCCGTTGAGCGGCCTGGTGAACTCCTCACCCTCGAGACTATCGTCCACTCGGGCAGACAGCGCGGCGGCAACCGCACCCTGGGGGCCGTCTTCGAGCAGGTGGAACATGTTCGTAGTGGCCCCTCCCTGCACGAAACGCTCGACCGCAAGATACTGCGTCTCAGTCCTGTTCATGACTTCCACGGACATGTTGATGAAAAGGCCGGTCTTCCCGGAGACGATATGCATTCCCGCGGGGTTCTCATAACATGCTTCGTTCTCCGTCAGGCAGAACCAGAAGGTCATATTGGCCCATGACTCCACGGATGGGGGGGCGTCGAGCGTCGAGTTGTAGGCATCCGCCTGAGCGCTCATGGAGAACATGACGAACTCCCCCCTCTCGGATGTGAACCCTGACTCCACGGACGAGAGGTTCCACTCCACGTGGTTCGAGTCGAGGAAGACCGTGTACAGTGCCTCCGAGCGGCAGAACCTGCCGTCCCCATTCGTGTCGTTGAAGAGGTAGAGCTTCGGGAAGCCTATGTCGAATGTGGGAGAGAACGGATCGTACGAGTGCTGGAACACCATCCTCGGCCAGTCGCGCGTAACGGCGACCGTCAGGTTCCCCGATATTATGCTCACCTTGGTCTCGTCCACGCTGTGAAACATCGCGTAGTCATCCTGCTCATCATCGGCGGCTGAGAACTGGACCGATGACGAGACCAGGAATGCAACTGCGAAAGCGAGTCCGAGGATCTGTCCGAGAGCCATCTCTCACTCCAGCATACCCTAAGACCGTTTGGGCGAAAAGCTTTGCCCCCTCAGACCTCCCTGACCCTCAGCCTGCGAGTCCTCTTCCTGACAGGCCTGGCCGGCGCAAGGGCGTCCGTGAGCGAGAACGGGACCTCATCGTACCCCTGATTGGAGAGCTTGAACGTCTTCACGTCCTCGTTCAGAGGGTCTATCACCAGAGCCGTGTGGTACGGCTGGTCGAACATGGTCCTCTGGGTCTCGAGGTCTGTCCGGGATAGGAAGCATGTGTGGCCTGGATGCGAGTGGTACCATCCGACGATGATGTAGTCGAAGCCCGAGCCGTCGAGGTCCCCGAACAGCTTCGGCAGGGCCTCGCGGTCGAACCTGACCTTCGATGGCGTGCTCTTCAGATCAGTCGTCACGACGTCCCTGACGGTCGTGTACACACTACCCTGCCAGGAACGGACATCCCCCAGCATGAACCCCATCACCTCGAGCCTCCGGGGAGCCTCCTTGGTTGCGTGAGACCTCATCATGCCCTCGGCGTGACGGGATATGTACAGGTCGAAATGGCGTCCAGAGGACAGGACCTCATCGTAGGCCGTCCTGGAATCCCTGGAGAGCCAGTCGTGGGGGCCGAGAGAGCCCTCAGGCGGGGGCGCACGCTCTTCGGGCATGCGCTTGGTCTCTCCGAGTATCTTGGGCCTAGGCATGGTCCCCTCCGACTATCCTGACTCTCCGGTCCGACTGATCCATCTGCGATGGCGGAGAGTATCTGTTCCTGTTGAAATACGCCGCCGCGCGCGTGCACGCGTCGGAACCGAAGGGGTTCTCGGGGTTCGGGTTGGACAACAGCGATTCGATGCCCTTGACGAACGTCGACAGGCTCGACCCGAAGTCCCAGTTCTCGAGGAGTTTCGTGCACACATATCCTCCATCCTCTGGGGGCATGATGTTAGGGTGGAAGATGGGGGTCAACCATTTCACAATCGGTTTCTCCATCGGGTACTCCTCACCGACCAGTATCGCGAACTTGTGCACGAACAGGTGCACCACCTTCCCATCCTCCCACGTGGGGCCAGGGACGCGGAACAGGTGCACGTTGACTAGTATCGGGAACTTGCTCAGCGTCGGGTCGGACACTGATATGTGATGGCGCAGCTCACGCTGGCACATCTCTATCTCGTTTCTGAGCCGGAGCCTCAGCACATCGAACGGGAGGGCCATCTGGACTATCCGCCCTCGGGATCGGGGATGAGTTCGAGGACATCCTCCGCCATCACTCCGGCATCCTTGAGCGTGGATCCGCCCCGGAGCACCTTCTTACCTTTCCGGAGCACGTAAGCACCCATGTCCTTGTTCCAGAATGTCGCAGCGCTCTCGATCATCTCGTCGACGGAGTTGTCGCCATCTAGCTCCATCTCCACCGTCGCTCCCGTCTCCGCATTCTTCACCTTGAGCCTGAACGTCAGGAGGACCACCTAACTACTGGACAGAGCCTGACATTATATGGTTTTCGGATACCTGTAGCACTTGCGGGGGATGGTTCGGGCATCTAGGGTCCAAGGGAACCTCCATCTCCTCCGCAACGTTCCTCTGACCATCGTAGTAGAAGGTGTTCCTCAGGGTCATGTCCTTCCTCCCCGAAGCGATCTTGAGGCACTCCCTGACCATGACCGCAGAGACGATGCTCGTAGTGGTTATCTCAGCTGCGAGACGGGGCTCGTGGAACACCACACCCTCGCCGGTGCAGCTGAACCTCATGTTCGCGACCTTCGCGTGGGACCGGTTCATGCCACACTGGACGCACGGGCCGTCCGGAGGGAGGCACGCCATGACCCGCCCTATGAACCCCTCCATGCCCCCGTCTATGTACGGCCTGCCTGCGTGATACGCGTGCGAGTTCGCGTGTATCCTCGCGGCGATGTTGTCGAGGCAGCCCAGGACGATGTCGAACCCGTCGTAGAACGACCCGGGGAGATCCTCGAGCCTGCCCACGACCGCCCTCGCGCGCGCGTCCGGGGATATATCCATGATGCCTCTGGCGACGACCTCGGCCTTCTTGCTCCCAGTCCGGGCGTCCTCCTGCGTGAAGAACAAGCATCTGTTCAGGTTCGAGCCCACGACGTGGTCCATGTCCACGACCGTGACTCGCCTGAAGCCCGATAGCGCCAGACACTTCCCCACCTCGTTCCCCAGCGCACCGGCTCCGATCATCAGGACCCTCGTGCGGAAGATAGCGTCGAGGTTGAGCCACCCGACCCGTCTGGACCTGTCGAACGTGTCCTGGTCCACCGCGCCAGGCACTAGCCGTCCCTCCATGGGCGGTGGAAGAAGGAGCGTGGAGTTAAACCTTGCCCATGTCCCAGGCCAACCTGCCCGCATCCATCAGGACGGTCTCCTTCCCCGAGGATGACACGACCGTGATCGTGGGCCTCTTCACGAGCCCGTCCAGGTGTATGAGGGACTCCGCGTCGCCATCGTAGTTGCTGCCGACAGCGAAGTGACAGGTGCCGTAGACCTTCTCATCCTCGAGCATGTTCGCAACGATCCTGGCACGCCTGTTCAGGCCTATCCCCAGCTCGCCTATGGCAGCGGCGTTCCTCACATAGGAGTCGAGGTCCTTCTTGGGCAGCTCGCCTTTGGAGACCATCTTCCTCGTCTTTGACTGACCCGCAGCGATGGACGACCTGAGCGCTTTCGCCTCCGACTGGCCCGACACGTCGGCGATGAATCCGCCCGATATCTCAGCCACGATCGGGGTCTTGATCACGACCTCGCCCTCGTTGAGCGCCATGGACCCGTCGAACGCGATCACTCCGTTGGCCGTGCCCAGCTCGGGGGAGACGTAAACCTCGCCTGACGGCACGTTCCCGGAGAGGCCTGGCCTTCTGAAATCGCCATCGTCTGGTTTGGCCTTCCGGCCTCTGAGGCCGATGGTGATGTCCGTCCCGCCCGGGGCGGTCACCCTCACGGATGCGGACGAGTCGAGCGCCTTGATGATCCGCTTGCAGTCCGACCTAAGCCTCGTGTAGTCGATTGGGACGGTCCGCCGGAACATGTCCTTCGTGATGCCAGGGGACCAGAACGCCCTCGACTTCCGCTCCTCATACAGCATCTCGAAGATGCTGTTGTACTTCCTCTTGCCAGGATATCCTTGGAGAAGGCCGACCTTGTCCTTCCCGAGCCTGTCGGCGCTTATGGACAACAATGCGTCTGGCTCCGAGTGCATCGCCTTCACGAGCGCGTCCTCTGTGAAGTCGAACTGCCCCTTCTCCTGCTGGAACGCCAGGACAGGAGAGGCCCCGACCTTGAGGGCGGCGTCGAATATGGCCATCGATATCTCGCGCACGTCCTTGCCAGGGTTTGCCACGATAAACAGCGTCTCGCCCTTCTTCAGCGCCAGGACGTCCTTGACTGCCGCTCTCGCGCCCACCGTCAATGAGCTGTCGTACCCTTTTCCGCCTGCGAAATCCATGTCCTCACAACGCCAGGTGATTCACAGCGCACCACATAATCCTTCACCACATATCGTCGCGAGTTGTCGGCGCCCATGGGCGACCGGGGCGGACCGAGCATCAGAAGCGCAGGTAGTCCGTCGGTACGGAGGCTTTGATGGCCATCTCGTCGTACTTCCTCAGGATATCCTTGATCTGCCTGGCTGCGTCCTTCTCGATCTCTGGCGGCCTGTGCTCAGCGAGTATCCGCTTCGCCTCCCTGCGCGCAGCGAGCTTGATGGGCTCCTCGCCT
>JAABQR010000185.1 GCA_011391345.1 Methanobacteriota archaeon
CGAGAAGGCCTCGATAGAAGGACAGGTCGAGTACTCGAGGGCGGGGATACCGGTCGTGTGCATGTCCATGTCTCTTTCCGGTATGTCCTCCCCGGTGACGACCTGCGGGACCCTGGTCAACATCAACGCCGAGAACCTCGCGAGCCTGGTGATATCCCAGACCGCGGCCCCGGGGGCCCCGTTCGTGTACAGCTCGGAGTCCGCTCCCATCGACATGACCACGGGCGTGATGGACTACGCATCCCACAACCTCCCCATGATCGCATCGGGCGCCTCTCAGATGGCCAAGAGGTACGGGCTCCCGTCGCAGACGGGCAACTGGGGCATCGAGACGAAGGTCCCGGGGATACAGGCGTCCTTCACGGAGCTTCTGACGACGGCCCTCGCATCGATGTCCGGCTCGGACATGGTCGCGGGCGCCGGGAGCTGCGACGCGGCCAAGGGCGCGGCCCTCGAACAGGTCGTCATCGACTCGTACCTCTGGATGGACTGCAGGAAGTACATGACCAAGTTCGAGATGAACGACACGGCGGCGGCCACGGAGGTCGTCGAGGCCGTGGGCCACGGGAACACCTTCCTGAGGCACATGCACACGGTCCGGAACTTCAAGAAGGACATCATATTCAGGGACCAGGAGAAGAAGAGCTGGCAGGCGACCCTGTCCACGGCCATGGTCCCGGAGGCGAAGGCCATCGCGAAGAAGGTGCTCGCGGAGCACACGGTCCAGGACCTCGACCCCGGGATGGTCGAGAAGGGTGACGCGATCGTCGCGGCGCACATGCGGACGCTCGGGGCGTGAGCCCAAAGGGCCGCTCCTTGGGGCAAACCCTATATCCCTGGCCTGGCCTCTGCGTCCTCGGTGACGAGCGAAGAGGCGTTCCCGGAGGGTCGGACGCTCAGCCCGAGCGCGATTCCATACGTAGTGCGGTACAAGCAGCGGATGCTGCACCTCGAGTCGCAGAGCGCCCCCGTGATCGACCTCACGAGGAAGCGCAGGTTCCCCGGGCTCTCGGAGTTCCCGTTCGCGTCGGTGTCCGTGCTCGTCGTGCTCCTGTCCCTCCTCTCGCTCTCGATGTGCCTGGGCGGCTGGACCTGGTCTTCCTGGACCTATGCGTTCTCCCTGGGGCTCGCCTTCCCGCTCGTCGTGATCGAGATCAAGAGGAAGGCGGTCATAACCGGCGGCGCCCTGATACTGCTGGCGTTCACGGTCATCATCGACGCCGGCCTGCCGCAGTATTTCGGCTATTCCCCGTCCAACCTCTCCTGGTACGACCTCACGGCCCATTTCCTGGGAGCGATGCTCATGACCCTGTTCCTGTGGTCATTCATCTGCTGGTACCTGAACCCATCCGGCCCGCCCAAGGAGAACGGCCGCAGGAAGTTCATGACCGCTGTCGTGGCCATGCTCGTCGTCTCTATCACGTTCGAGTTCGCCGAGTTCCTCACGGACATGTTCTTCGGCTGGGGCAACTTCCACCCGGGCGTCGATACCTTGGGGGACGTCATATTCGATGTCGCGGGAGTCATGACCGCCGCCGTCCTTATATCCAGGCACAGGGTGAGTGCGGTCAAGAGGCCGTTCTGGCACGCAGAACACGCAGGCGCGTGAAGGTACTCAGACGCCTATCTCCCTGGGCACCTCGCGCGGGAACAGCTTGAAAGTGCAGTGGTCGTGACCTTGGGCCATGCATTTCTCCTCGACCGCGAGTATCTGCCTCCCGAAGGTCTTGAGCCCGACGGTCTCCATCACATTCCCCAGGGGCAGGCACATCGGCGACTCGCACTTCTCGAACGAGCGCGCGAACATGGATGTCGTGTCGACGCTCGCCATCGCGCTCCTCTCGTCGAAGAACTTGACATCGTACGAACTGAGCCATCCCACTTCCGTGATCATGCCCAGCGCGGAGTCGAATGTCCGGTCCGGGGTCCTCCCGGGCGGCAACTGCATGATCCTGTCGTGGAGGTCTCCCATGCTGGCGATCAGGTTGCTCAGGTGTGACTGCAGCTCCTCGTTCCCGCGGGCGTACTTCACGACCGATATCGTGGACCAGATGCCCTCCTCGGCCGACACGCGCTCTGCGAATCGATCATCATGCTTGACCTGCTGGAGGTTCTCCGCCACGGGCTGGGCTCCGCCGCCTCCGAGAGCCTTCACGCGATGCGCCGCCGAGGATTGGTTGTACTTCCCCTGCCTCCTGACATGGCCTTTCTCCTTGCCGAACTCGTACCTGCGCTTGATGATGTCCGCTACCTTGAGCTCTTCCGCCTGCTGGACGATGTGCCTCAGCTCCGCGCCGACCCATCCGACGGTGTCCAGGTGCCCGTGCTCCCCCACCTCGAGCCCCAGCTCGTACGCGGCCTTCGCCAGCTTGGCCTTCGCGAGATCGTCCAGATAGTCCTTCCGGTGAAGCATCACGGATCACCATGGTCTCCGAGGCTCAGATGAGAGCGAACGCTCCTGTCAGCGCCGGGACCAGGTCCTTCGCGAGTCCGTCCCCCTCGAGGTACTCCCTCAGCTGGAGGGCCAGCTCCGTCCTCTTCGTCGTCGAATCCTCGAGGGCGATGTTGCTCACCATGACCGATATGAGCCTCCTGCTCTCGAATCCCAAAACACTCGTCCGCGAGAGCAGGTCTGAAAGCGCCTTCGTCTGGGCGCTGTCCAGTCGCCCCAGCGCCCCGGCTCTCTCGACAGTCGATTTCGGGTCGCCCGAGCCGTTTCCGGCGCGGGTCTTCCCGTCTCCATCGCCCACGTTCCTTCCGTGCGAAGCCTTCCCCTCGATGCCCTTTGAGGGAGAGGCCTCTCGATGCCCACTGGATTCCCCGACCATGTTCACATCCCGTCCATCGCGTCGAACGCATGGCCCGCCCGGTCCCCTCGGGCGGTTGGCTGTGAGACATACTCCTCTTGGAGTACAAATATGTTGTCAGATGAGAGTCGATTCTCACATGTAGCGTGAGGTTACGGCGAAGGAATAAATGCAATGATACGTTTCCCGACACTTGTTATCACGTTTGATAGGGTGTGAGTTGGGGGAAATGACGCAGGCGGGGCAGAGCGCGCGGGATGACCGCGTCACGATAAAGATCGACAGGGCGTTGGGAGTCGCGATCGAGAGCAGATTGAGGGCCCATCCGGAGTGGGGCATCAACTCCATATCCGAGTTCATCAGGAGGGCCATAGACCGGGAGCTGGAGTACCGGTCCCAGATGACCGACAAGAATGTCCTGGGGCTGGAGATCACTCCTGCGGATTCTCCAACGGGCAACCGCGGCACAGGTCCTTGAACAGCTCGCGGTCGAACATCTGCTTCAACCGTCCAGCGAGCATGTCCGCGTCCATCCTGCACTCCCTCGGGACGACCATCGTGAGTTTGATGCATTGGCTGCAGGTCGTCAGGTTCTCCAGCAAGCGGTGCTCTTCCAATCTCCCACTCCCAGATTGTAGACGCTGGGCGGTGAAGCCACATGCGTGGATATAAACAAGTGCGCGCGCCGCGTGCTCAGTGAGCACTTTCATACGTCTCGATCGCCATCAGCACGTCCTGGGCCTTGACCTTCTCGGGCATGTTCCTGGAGTCGGGGTCCTTGTCCGCGGCGTACTCCGCCGCCTTCCGCAAGGCCATCTTGGACGGCCCTCCCAGCGCGTCCAGCGTGGTCGGCAGACCGACCTTCTCGCACCAGGTCCTGACGGCCGAGACCTCGTCTGCGTGCCTCTTCTCGTAGATCATCTGGACGACGGTGCAGTAGGCGACGATCTCCCCGTGCTGGCCCTTGACCTCCCCAGACCTCGCGAGGCCGTTGTGGAGCGCGTGGGCGAGAGCGCAGCCCGTGTTCTCGAACGCCATGGCCGACGAGAGCTTCACGGCCTCGATGATGTCGTCCACCTCGCGCGAGTGGGCGCCGTTCTTCACGTCGTGGACAGCCTTGAGCCCGTGCTCCATGAGGTTCTTGTGACACGAATCGGCGAGAGCCAGCGCCGCGGTCGTGGGGGCGGGCCGGTCCTTCTTCTTCGCCCGCGCCTTCGCGTACGCCTCGCTCTCGAACTTGGTCGACAGCGCGTCCCCCATGCCCCAGACCATGAACTTCGCCGGGGCCTTGCTCAGGACCTCCGTGTCCTCGATCACGAGCACTGGGTTCCTGGGCAGGGTGAGCGCCTTGACGAACCTGTGGTCCTCCGTGTACACGACCGACTCGGCGCTCGTGTCCGCGTTCGTGGCGCATTGAGTCCCGAGTATCACGGACGGGACCTTGATCCTGCAGGCGACGGCCTTGGCCGTGTCGACGGCCTTCCCTCCCCCGACCCCTATGACGAAGTGCGGGTTCGACTTCCTGCCGGTGTCGGCCAGCCTCGCGATGGCATCCATCGTGCACTCCTTCACTCCGGACTCCCAGAGGAGGACGTCGATCCCGTTCGACTCGAGTGACTTCCTGATCTTGTCACCCACCGTCGAGAGGGCTGTGCTCCCGCCGATGACGAACGCGCGGTTCCCGTAGACCTGTGCCCTCCGCCCCAGGTGATGGACCGCTCAGATC
>JAABQR010000186.1 GCA_011391345.1 Methanobacteriota archaeon
GTGGCCTGGGGTCAGCACGATGAACGCCTTGATGATGTTGCCCCTCAGGTCGTCGGGCTTGCCTATGACGCCCGCCTCTGCCACGGCCTCGTGTTCTATGAGCGCGCTCTCGACCTCGAACGGTCCGACGCGCTCGCCGGACGTCTTGATCACGTCGTCAGCGCGGCCGACATACCAGAAGTACCCGTCCTTATCGACCTGTGCTGTGTCGCCCGTGTAGTACCAGCCGTTCCTGAAGTACTCGTTGTACTTCGCGGGGTTATTCCAGATCTGCCTCATCATGGACGGCCAGCCAGGCCGGAGTGCCAGACTGCCCTCCTCGCCCTGCTCCAGGACCTTTCCCGTTTCGTCGACGATCGCCGCCTCGATGCCGGGCTGTGGCTTGCCCATCGAGCCGGGTTTGATGTCCATCTCCGGGAAGTTCGTGATCAGTATGCTGCCAGTCTCCGTCTGCCACCATGTGTCGTGGAATGGCTTGTTGTCGAAGACTTCCTGAGCCCACCTGACACCCTCGGGGTTGAGTGGCTCGCCGACGCAGTAGAGCGCCCTCAGGCTCGACAGGTCGTACTTCTTCGGTGTGTCGTCGCCCTTCGCCATCAGCATCCTGACGGCCGTCGGGGCGGTGTACCAAATGGTCACCTTGTAGTTCTGGATGGTCTTGTACCACCTGTCGGGGTCGAACCTGCCGCCGAGGCCGACCTGAGTGACGCCGTTCGACCAAGGTCCAAGGACACCATAGACAACGCCGGTGACCCAGCCAAGGTCCGCCCCACACCAGTACACATCCTCTTCGTGGACATCCAACACCCAGTTGGCCGTGAGGTGCGCCTGCACAATCCCCTTGTGGGCGTGCACGACTCCCTTCGGCTTGCCGGTCGAGCCTGACGTGTAGAGCAGGTACATGAACTCCTCAGGGTCCATTGGCACGCACTCGAACTCGTCGGAGGACGCAGCCATCTCCGTCTCCCAGCTCAGCTCGCCGGGGGCAACATCCTTGCCGACTATGATCGTGTGCTTCAGCTCAGGCAGCTGGCCCTTGACCTCGTAGAATCTCTTCTTGAGCTCGCTGTCTGTGACCAGGCAGACCGCCCCGCTGTCCAGGAGCCTGTCCTTGATCGCGTCCGGGCCGAACGCAGGGAACATCGGGCTGGCAATCGCACCGTACTTCATCGCGCCCAGGAAACCGATGTAGAGCTCCGGGGACCTCTGCAGGAAGAAGAAGACCCTGTCCTGCCTCTTGATGCCCAGCTTCTTCATCAAGTTCGCGAATCTGTTCGTCTGTTCGTAGAATTGCTGGAACGTGACCTTCTGTGCGTTGCCCTCGCCATCGTCGTAGATGAGCGCGACCTTGTCCTTCAACTTGCCCTTCACGTGCTTGTCGATGACGTTGTAAGCCGCGTTGATCTTCCCACCGGGGAACCATTCGACCATCTTGTCAGCGTCTGACCACTTGAAGGTCTTCCTCAGGTTTTCGTACCCCTGCAGGTTGGGCGTCAGCCTCAACTTCGCAGGGTCCTTCTTGATGATCCCGCCGCTTATCAGCTCTGTGCTTTTCTCTGCCATCTCTTCACATCCAGTTTCGGTCCGAGCCCGTCTCCCGGGACATCTTATCGGACCATTCTCGTGACTCGGGACCGCCTCGGGCCTGCACTGCATGCGCCACGCTGATGCCCATAGAGTGCGCATCCATCGCTGCGGCCCCTGACTCGCTTCACCGAAGCGTATCGTCCGGGCCGCTGAGGCTTATCCCGGCGACGGCATTTGTGCTGTCCTTATAAGGTTTTTCGATGCGACAACGGCGATTTCACACAGTCACGTGTGTGGACAGTCGCGCACCGCTCGTTGCCGACTGACGATATTCGTCAGAATACGACGAAAAGCGAAGCGAAACGGGCATGGGCACTGGGTTTCGACCCTTAGGTCGTCCGAACGGTGACGCAATGCGGGACCAGACGCCGGAACTGTACGATGTCCTCGGCCCAAGAGAGGGGAAGGGCTCAGCCCTTCCAATCGTGGTGGATCTTCGCGGCCTTGACCGTGTTCTTCATGAGCATCGTGATCGTCATGGGACCGACGCCGCCCGGGACTGGGGTGATCGCCTTGGCCTTCTCCTTCACGCTCTCGAAGTCCACGTCACCGACGAGCCTGCATCCGCCCTTCGCGGTCGGGTCGCTGATCCTGTTGACGCCGACGTCCATGATGACAACGCCGTCCTTGACCATATCGCCCTTCAGGAAGTTCGGGACCCCCATCGCAGCGACGATGATGTCCGCCCTGAGCGTGAACTCCTTGAGGTCCTTCGTCCTCGAGTGGCATATCGTCACCGTGGCATCCGCCCCCGGGGCCTTCTGCAACAGTATGTTCGTGATCGGCTTGCCAACGATGTTGCTCCTTCCCAGAACGACCACGTGCTTGCCCTTCGGGTCGTTCCCGCTCCTCATGAGCAACTCCTGGACCCCGTGAGGCGTGCATGGCAGGTAGCAGTCGGCAGCGCCGATGACCATCTTGCCCACGTTGACCGGGTGGAACCCGTCGACGTCCTTGCCGGGGTCTATCCGCAGCAGCACCTTCTCCTCGCTGATGTGCTTCGGCAGGGGCAGCTGGACGAGGATGCCGTCGAACTTCTCGTCCGCGTTGTACTTGTCGATGAGCGCGAGCAACTCCGCCTCCTTGGTGTCCGCTGGAAGCCTGATCGTCTCAGAATTGATGCCTAGCTCCTGGCAGGCCTCGCCTTTCTTCCTCACGTACACCTGGGACGCCGCGTCCTCGCCAACTATGATCACGACCAGGCCGGGCGTGATGCCGCCGGCCTTCATCCTGGACACCTCGTCCTTGAGCTCTGCCCGGATGCTCTTCGCCACCTCGTTTCCGCTGATGATCTGAGCTGCCATTCTCAACGCCTCCTGAGACGGGATGCACGCGATTTACTTAAGGGTTTGGCGCAGGAGCCCGCGGCCCCGGTGGTGATGCGTGGAATGAGGACGCGTGCCACTCTTCCACTGTCCCCGACCAGAAATTCCGAAAGGCTTTATATGTAGTTATTATACCGGTTCCAAGGGGACTTGCAAATGGCGATGAAACTAGACATCGAAATTGCTCAGGAAGCGAAAGTGCAGCACATTGAGAAGATCGCGGAGAATATCGGACTTAGCCGCGACGACCTCGAGTTCTACGGGAAATACAAGGCGAAGGTCCCCCTTGATGTGCTTAAGAAGTTCGATAATAACAAGGACGGCAAGCTGATCCTCGTGACCGCTATCACGGCCACGAAGGCTGGCGAGGGCAAGACTGTCACTTCGATCGGCCTCTGCCAGGGCATGGGGAAGCTCGGCAAGAAGGTCATGCTGTCCCTGAGGGAGCCGTCACTTGGCCCGACTTTCGGGATCAAGGGAGGCGCTACCGGCGGAGGATACTCCCAGGTCTATCCCATGTGGGACATCGACCTCCACTTCACCGGAGACATACACGCAGTCGGCACAGCACACAACCTGCTGAGCGCACTCGTCGAGAACCATGTCACCAAGAAGAATCAGCTCAACATCGACCCGACAAAGATCGTCCTTGGCAAGGTCATGGACATGAACGCCAGGGAGCTCAGACAGATCGTCGTCGGCCTCGGCGGCAGGTCTGAGGGCGGCGTGCCCCACGAGAGCAGGTTCGACATCACTGTCGCGAGCGAGATCATGGCGATCCTCGCGCTGGCCAGCGACCTCAAGGACCTCAGGGAGAGACTGGGAAAGGTCGTCGTCGCGTACACATATGACAACAAGCCGGTCTTTGCGAGCCAGCTGAACGGCGTCGGTGCCATGTGCCTCCTGCTCAAGGATGCCATCTTGCCCAACCTCGTGCAGACGCTCGAGGGGCAGCCAGCATTCATACACGGCGCGCCCTTCGCGAACATAGCGCACGGCAACAGCTCGATCATCGCGACCAAGTACGCCCTGAAGATGGCCGACTATGTCATCACCGAGGGTGGATTCGCAGCCGACCTGGGAGCGGAGAAGTTCTACAACATCGTGTGCAGGACTGGCGGTTTCAAGCCGGACTGCGCGGTGCTGGTCGCATCGATACGCGCGCTCAAGATGCACGGCGGGATGACCGAGGAAGAGCTGAACGCCATCCTCAAGAAGAATATCCCGACAAAGGAGGAGGAGAAGAAGCATCTCGAGTACCTGGAGAAGGGTTTCGCGAACCTGGACAAGCACATCGAGAACATGAGGAAGTTCGGCGTGCCGGCCGTGGTCGCGATCAACAGGTTCCCGACGGACACGGATGATGAGCTCGCAGCGACAAAGAAGCACTGCGAGAAGGTCGGTGTCAGGTTCGCTCAGTCCGAGGTCTTCGTCAAGGGCGGCGAGGGCGGCACTGAGCTGGGCAACGCGGTCCTGGAGTGCATCGAGAAGGAGAAGTCCAACTTCAAGGTGCTCTACGATGTGAACCTGCCCATCAAGAAGAAGATCGAGATCCTCGCGAAGGAGATCTACGGCGCGGACGGAGTTGTCTATACTGGTACCGCGTCCGCGGA
>JAABQR010000187.1 GCA_011391345.1 Methanobacteriota archaeon
GAACCGCTCCATGAAGGACGAGTTATACGATGGGTCGCCCTCGGCACGTGACAGATACCCGTGGCACATGTCGAGTGTGAACCCCTCGACCATGCCCTCGAACTCGGCCATGTCCTCGATCGTGACGCATACGTTCGAGACCATCCTCTCCTTCTTCCTGAACCAGTAGTACCAGGGCATGTTCTCGAGCAGGAGCCGGTCAGGGCCGAGGTCGGAGAGCGATTCGGACAGGTTCGACATGAGGAGTGAGTGGTCCACGGCCTTGGGGCGGATGCCGCCAGGGTGCATCACGACCATGGCGTCGACCAGCTTCTTCGCGATCTCCCTCGTCGTCCTGACGGCCTCGACCGAGGCCTCCCTGACCGCACTTCTCTCCGAGGAGAGGTCGACCATGACCTCTTCACCGTCGACAGTCACGAACTCCTGGCAGTGGACGAACTCTATCGGCCTCGTGACCGACAGAAGGAGGTCCTCGACCGCGGCGTCGTCCAGTCGCGCAAGGTCGCCGTCGAACAGGAGCAGCTCCGAGAAATCCGCCCATGGCACGTCCAACGACCGGTAGTCGTCCATCCCGACCATCATCCCCAGCCGCACCGTCAGCACATCCTGATCACGAGCGTATGGCATGACGCTCTGAAAACCCTTGTCCCCGTCCAATATCCATGCCGAACAGGACTCAGAGGAGCGGCTCCCACCACGCCCTGTTCGCGAGATACCAGTCAACGGTGCTCTTGAGCCCTTCCTCGAACCTCACCTTGGGAGTCCATCCGAGCGCCTTGAGCCGCTCCCACTCCAGAGAGTACCGGAAGTCGTGCCCCGGCCTGTCCTGGACGTAAGTGATGAGGCTCTCGGGCTTCTTCATGTGCCTCAGTATGAGCTTCGCGACCTCTATGTTCGGCACCTCGTTCCCGGAGCCGATGTTGACGATGTCGCCCGCCTTCGCCTTCTGGAGGACGAGGTCTATCGCCCTGCAGTTGTCCTCCACATGGAGCCAGTCGCGGACGTTCATGCCCTTGCCGTAGATCGGCAGGGGCTGGTCCCTGAGGGCTTTGACCACGAGCACGGGTATCAGCTTCTCGGGATATTGGAACGGCCCGTAGTTGTTCGAAGAGCGGGTCACGATCACATCCAGCCCGTAGGTCCTGACATACGACCTCGCGAGCAGCTCCCCGCCCGCCTTGCTGGCGGAATATGGCGACGACGGGTCGAGTATGTCCTTCTCGGAGAACGAGCCAGATACGGTCGAGCCGTACACCTCGTCCGTGGATATCTGCACGAACCTCTTAACGTCCCGTCTCCTGGCCTCCTCGAGGAGCGTGAACACGCCTATGACGTCGGTCGTGACGAAGTCCTCAGGGGATGTGATGCTCCTGTCGACATGGCTCTCGGCGGCGAAGTTGATCACGGCGTCGCACCCGTCCATGGCATTCTTCACGACGTCCTTGTCGCAGATGTCCCCCTTGACGAAGGTGATGCGGTCCATGATCGGCTCGAGGTTCTCGAGCCTGCCGGCGTATGTCAGCTTGTCGAGGACGACGATCCTGTCACCAGGATGTTCCTTGAGCATGTGACGTACGAAGTTGCAGCCGATGAAACCGGCTCCGCCAGTCACTAGAAATCGCATTCCAATCTCCCGCCTTAGCTTCTCGGTACGAGACGCCATACTGATGCAGGGACAAATATGTTCGCCATGTCCCGATCACGCCTTGATCAGGCGACGCGAGATATGGAGAGAGTTTCCGCTGTGTTGTCATCTGACCAAAGAGTATAATACCAAAAGGTATAATACCATTAAGTAAGACGGTCGGCGGCGCGCTACATGTAGCCGAGAGAGAGTCGTACGCCGAACGCAGCTGAATGGAGGCATGTTGGACGTGAACAACCCCTTCAAGTTCGGAGGGCAGGTGACGGGCGAGGACTTCGTTGACAGGGAGAGAGAGATCACGGAACTTGTTCGAGAAGCTCGGAACGGGATAAACGTGCTGCTCATCTCCCACAGGCGCATGGGCAAATCCTCCCTCCTGGCCGAGGTCATCAGAAGACACTGCAATGATTTCATCTTCGTGTATGTCGACCTATATGGAGTCACAAACAAGACGAAGATGTCGGAACTGTACCTGTCCGCGCTGGTGAACTCGGCTTACGGCACGCTTGAGAAGGCTGCCGCAGGGTTCAAAACCCTTCTCATGGCATCCAGATTCAGACTGACGGTGAACGAGAAGGGAGAACCAGGCATAGAGTTCTCCCTCGGCGAACCAACCACGCCCGAGATACAGGCGATTCTGGACCTGTCCGAGGACGTCGCCAAGAGACGCAAGAAGCGCGTGGTCGTGATATTCGACGAATTCCAGGAGGTGGGGTTCATGGACGGCACGACGCTGCTCAAAGCCATGAGGGCGAGGATCCAGACGCACAAGCACGTTTCATACGTCTTCGCCGGCAGCAAGAAACACCTCCTCCTGAGCATATTCGAGGAGCGCGAGGGGGCATTCTACAAATCCGCGAGGCCCATGGATCTCGGCCCCATTCCAGACGAAGACATGGAGAGGTTCCTGACCGACCGGTTCTCGGCGAAAGGAGGCAGGCTGGGACGCGAATCCGCAAAGGCGATCATTTCGGCCGCGGGCGGAAACCCGTTCTACATCCAGCAGATCGCATACGAGCTGTTCAACATATCCATCCGCCCCCGGTGGCCAGAGGACTTCGAGACGGCCCTATCGACGGCCTTGGAGCACCAGACGCCCGCGTTCTCGACTCTCTGGGACTCGGTGAAGAGCAAGATGCAGAGGCGGTACTTGCTCGCGGTTGCCAGCGACCTGGGCGCTACCCGCAGCACGTCCTTCATCGATCGGCACGGACTCCGTTCAGCATCGCACGTCCAGAAGGCGATCGCACAGCTGGACTCAAGAGGGATCACGGAGCGCGGGGAGATCGTGGACCCACTTCTGCGGCTCTGGCTCCGAAGGCTCACGTCGGGGCAGACCGGCCGGAGCGGTTAGGCCCCAGAAATAGGGTCGGTCACCGCTTCTTCCGCCACATGTAGCCTATCTCGGGGTCGTCCCACTCCTTCCTGTGCTCGTCCGGGTCCTTGTAGTTGTAGAGCTCGGTCGGCGTGTTCACGACCCATATCTCGTTATCGTCCAGCGGCGTGAAGCCGTGATACACCAGAGGCGGTATCTTGACGAACTTCGGCTCCTTCTCCCACACCTCGATCTCCTGCACCGTCCCCTTGGTGGGAGACCCTTCCCTCGCATCGTACAGGCCCACGAGGGCGTTCCCCTTGATCGGGACGAAGTGGTCCCACTGCAGCTTGTGGTAGTGCCAGCCCTTGACGACGCCGGGCTTGCACGTGGTCATGTATGTCTGGCCGAACTTCTGGAACTCCGGCCAGTCGCTCCTGAATATCTCCATGAGGAAACCGCGGTCGTCATGGATGCGGCGAAGGTTCCTGATTGAGACGTCCTTGATGGTCCCAAGTCTAGCGGTCATGGCATTCCTCGTAGCGTATCCGAGGGTAATTAATGTGTATGGATGCAACCACCGTCGAGGGGCGCGTCGCTGAGGTCACGGCAGTTCGATATACGCGATGCGAGTCCCGAAGTCCCAATGCAGCACCATCCGATGCTCCTCCATGAATGCTCTGCCCAGAAGGTTCGGGGTCGGGGCACCGCCACTCTTGGCCCTCTGATGCCTTTGGTCGGTCAGCACATTGATGCGGCGCATGAAGACGTCCCAAGTTTGTCGACCTTCGCACTCGAACACAAGCGCTACATCTTGCATCTCGGAGGGCGAGACCCGACCGCCCACACCTTCAACTCTCAGCCTTGACGGCACGAGGTCATTGCGGCTTCCCCCCAGCTTCGTGACTGTGTCCATCGAGAGCAGGATGTCGAACGCGCCGGTGTCGACGATGAAGTTGACAGATGTCTCCGACCCGGTCCTTGGCCAGAATGCCCTTGCGACCACTGACGGGGGGGATTCATGGCTCACGCTAATGGGTAGTCTCTTTGACATGGTCACCGGCCCCTAGTACACCGCGATGGTCCCCTTCGGGAGCACCGGGAGAATCTCGGTGTCCCGGGCCCCTCCAGGCCTCTCTGCGAGCCTCTTCAGGAGCCTGTCGTGGTCCCTGTCGGCGTCAATGACCTTCGTGTCCTTAATGGCGACCCATTTATCGAGGTATTCCCCGCGCAGCTCGTCCAAGTGTTCGTAGAACCAGAGTCTGTCCCGCTTCGCCGCTTCCATCACGTCTATGAGTCGGTCACGGTCGAGGTGCATCCTCATCTCGCACCAGAGCTTCTCCGCATCCATCATTTGGTACACCGGCGATGACAGTCGTCTTCCGGCACATCTTCCTGTGTGCTACTAGTAGCATGCCAGGACAGATATTTCAGCCTATCCCGCAGATGTAATATCCGGCTCACTGGTGGATGTCCCCGACCCCGTGCTAGAAAACCTCATAACCTGCGACGCTCTCAGCGGTACCGCAGGAGCGCGTTGCA
>JAABQR010000188.1 GCA_011391345.1 Methanobacteriota archaeon
GCCTCAGGCGCATAGAGAGGCAGAAGGGGTTCAAGTGGTGACCGGAAAAGTATTTCTCCGGATTCGATGGTTATGCCACTGGACTCAAAGATGTACGACTTGAGGCTGAAGATGTGGCTCGTCAGGGACGGCGAGTTCATCCTGAGCGACGGCAGGGCTCGACTGCTCCGCAAGGTCAAGGAGACGAAGTCGATCTCCAAAGCCGCGAAGGAGATGAGCATGTCCTACAGGCACGCCTGGGGGATATTGCACAGGATAGCCGAGAACGCTGGCGGGGATATCATCACGTCATCCAGGGGAGGCAAGAAGGGCGGCGAGACAATGCTCACGCCGCTCGGGGAAGACATCCTGACCGAGTACGACAACAGGGTCTCTTCGCTCCAGAGCCAGTTCGATAACCACTGGAGAAAACCTTCAGTCACGACCGATGGCATCGTATTCAAGGATGGAAGGATCGTCCTCATCAGGAGGAGGAACGACCCGTTCAAGGGGTCCCATGCGCTCCCCGGAGGGTTCGTGAACTACGGCGAGAGACTGGAGGACTGCGTCGTGAGGGAGGTCCTGGAGGAGACAGGGCTGCGGACCCAGATCGTCAGGCTCATCGGCCTGTACTCAGCCCCTGGAAGGGACCCGCGCGGGCACTTCGTCACCGCGGTGTACGAACTCCGACCGATCGGGGGCGCTCTAAAAGCCGGAGACGATGCGATCTCAGCCAAGTGGGTCCCTGTCGAGGACATCCCTCAGATGGCATTCGACCACGGCGATATCATAGCCGCCTTCCTGGCAAAGAAGAAAGAGGATGGGAGGAAGTAGTTTGTTCACAGGGCGGGGACCAGCCCGCTCTGCGCGTACACGAACGGCAGGTAGACCACCTTCGCGTCATTCACCGTCAGCGAGTAGTCCAGCCTCTGCAGGACCCCCGGCTTCTCCGCTTCCATCGTCACCACGACGAAGTCCGCCATCTGCGTGGCCTCGTCCTTGGTCATCGAGGCCGGGAGACGCCTGACACCGCCGAAGTTCAATCTCGTGGCGTACCTCGGGGGCGTCGCCGTGAAGGTCGTGGACCAGTACTTCAGCGCGCTAGGCTCCATGTCCGTCGCCGGGAGATAGATGAATAGGCTGCCTGTGTCGCCTCCGCCCTTGAGCCAGTTAGCCAGCCTGAACAGCTGTCCGCCCTCCACGCTCTTGGACCTGATGACGAATGAGCTGTACATCCTCCAGAAGGGCATGTACACCTTCTCGCCCTGGGCCGACTTGTTGAACTCCGCGATCTCGTACTCGACCTTATCCGTGCCGCCGTCGCGGACGTGGAGCGTGTTGCACTTGTCGCAGAAGAACAACCTGTCCCGTTCCTTCGAGTAGATAGGCGTGTTGCACGAAGGGCACTTGACCTGGACGACTCTCATCTCATCCCTCCCTGGATCTGCTTGGCGATGCTGCCGATGTCCTTGAGAGCCTGCTTGGACGAGCCCTTCTTCTCCCTGAACTCGCCCTCGACGATCTCAGAACCGTGCCTGAAGAACCTGTAGAACACATACAGTATCCCAGCGCCGACCGCCAGTCCGCCGATCGCTATCTCCGCACTCCCATCGGAGAAGATGAGTCCTGCGGCCGCAATCATGCCTCCAAGAGAGGCGCCCGCGGTCACCGCCAGGCTCTGGAACACCGGGTCACCAGGTGCCCTGCCGGACATGACCTGGCCTGTGACGCCGTCCACACCAGTCATGTACATCCTGTCCCTGTACTTGTACCGCACAATCCACACGGGATAGTACACCATCGACAGGCGCTTCGGGACCACATGGAGCCTCTCGAAGGTCACATGCGGCACCCTCGCGCTCGACCTGGCCCTCGACAGGGCGTCGTTCTTGGCGTGGACTACCGCGTCGTCCTTGCTGGTCGTCGCCTCGAACGTCGGTATCATCTCGAAGTCGGCGAAGCTGGTCTCGCCCGTGAAGTTCTTGAGCGTCCGTATGCCCAGGTCCCCGGGGTCGCACGCGATCTCGGAGAAGTTGTAGTCCTGGAGGACCATGACCTCCTTCGGTATGCGTTCGACCGTGACCTTGCCGTTCTTGTCCGTGTGTCTGCGCTCCTCGTAGCCGCAGACCCAGCCCGCGACCCTGGTCAGGGCGCGCCAGAACGGAAGGTAGATAGGGTACACCTCGGTGACCTGGCCGACCCTCTTGAGGTCCCTCGCCTTGAACCCCCTGGCCCACCAGGCCTGCGTCGCGGCCACGGCGTTCGGGTGAATGACCTTGCTCTTGAACGCGATCGTGGACACGCCCTTGTCGCCCTCGATGAACAGCATCGAACCACAGTATTGGCACGGGATGGTGTCCTCACCCTCGACGACAGATATCGCACCGCCGCAGGCAGGGCAGTTCAGTCCGACTGATATCCCGGTCATGGTATCACATCCTCCGCGCGACGTACAACGCAGTCACGAACACGCCCACGACCGTGACGCCCATCAGCACGAGCGCCAACGGGAGTGACACCGCGGCCAGCAGACCCTCGGCGATGAATGCGACGAAGCCCAGTCCTGCGACCGCCATGTAGGCCCCTGAGCTGCGCGTCGGGAACTCCGCTGAGAAGACCTCCCCTGCGGATCCATCTATGACGACCTCATAGCGCTTCTGGTTGAAGACATAGTCCAGTTTCCATATGGGGAAGAACACGAGCGCCTGTTCCTTCGGCTTCCCGGGCAGTTGATCGTTGTAGGATGTCATCTCGATGTCCGGTTTAATGAGTTCCGCCCCGCCGATGTCGAATGACCCGTCGAAGATCTTCAGGTCCGTGGCGGGCACCTTGAGGCTGTGTAGGCCCGGAAGAGTGGTCGAGCCCGCGGGTTCGAGTACCACCTGCTCCTTGCCGTTCACGTCCCTCTTGAACATGTACACGGGGAAGTACTTCTTCTTCACGCCCGCGATCTGCGCCAGCCTGTCCAGATCCTTGGCTTTGGTCGACCCAGCTGCCCATCGCCTGAACATGCCCACGGCGTTCGTCTCATCGACCATGAAAGGCGCGGCGTAGTAGAACCCCGCGCCGCTCCGGTCGATGAACACCTGGGAGCTACAGTACGAGCACTTGACGAACTTCGTCTCCGCGTCGAACGTGACTGGAGCCGCGCACTTCGGACATTTGATGCTGGCCAGGTTTCCCACCCCATCGCATACTTACGTCTCAGACCTCAGGCCTGCTTTCCGCACTCCGGGCAGAACTTCGAGTTCGCTGGCACCTCGACTCCGCACGACGCGCACTTCTTCGTTGACGCCATGGGCCCTCCGCACTCCGGGCAGAACTTGGTCCCTTCGGGGACCTGGGCCTTGCACTTAGGACATGGCACGGTCACCTGGCCCAGCTTGCCACCGCAGGACGAACAGAACTTGTTCGTCGCGGGGTTCTGGGTGTTGCATTTGGCGCATATCACCATCGCCGCCGCTGCTGCAGGGGCGGCCCCTGCAGGCGGGGCGACCTGCCCCTGCCTCATCGAGTCCATCATCGTCCAGCCCATGCCTATGCCCGCGCCGACGCCTACTCCCGCTGCGGCCGCGCCGCCCGCCGGGTTCTGGGCCGCCTCGCGCATGGCCTGTCCGGACTGGTACTGGACGTAGTTGGTGCCGAGTATCTGCATCGACGAACGGGTGTCCACAGCCTTCTGGACCTCCTCTGGCATCGAGATGTACAAGCCGGATATCTTCTCGATCGATATGCCGTACAGGTCGAAGTGGTCCTTCGTTCTGGACAGCACGACCTGTTCGATGCTGGTTAGGTTGGCCGCGAGGTCTGCGACACCCATACCCTCGTTCTTCATGTCGCCGACGGAGTCGTAGATGAGTATGATCATCTGCTCCTTGATCCTCTCCTCGACCTCCGCGCTCGTGGCGAAGTCGAATGTACCAACGAACTGGTTCACGAAGTTGGCCGGGGACGCGACCTTGTACCTGAACTCGCCGAACACGCGCAGGTTGACCATGCCGAACTCCTTGTCCCTGAACGGATACGGCTGCTTGCTGCCGAACTTGCCGTCGAACGGGCGCTTCTGGAGGTACACGACCTCCGCCTGCTGCTGGACGCCCGACAGGAACTTGACGATCGCGCCCACGATGGGGGCGTTCAAGGAGCTGAGAGCGTACCTGTCAGGCCTGTCGATGTACGCGAGCGCCTTGCCGTCCCTGAAGAACACGGCTGTCTCGTCCTCGCGCACGACGATGTTATCGTTGAACCTTATGTTCCTGGGTATGCGGAACATGATGTTGCCACGCTTGTCCACATCCTCCCACTTGAATGTCGCCGCACCTATCACACTCATGTCATCACACCTCCGTGCCCTGTATCACGAGCATCCGTCTGTTGAACTTGTCCTCGAAGTCCGTGATCCTCGCCTTGATGTTCATGATGTCCCTGTAGCTGGCCGTCTCATCTGCCGCCATCAGTTCGTTCTTGAGGGATTCGATGCTCGCGTGTATAGCCACTATGTGGTC
>JAABQR010000200.1 GCA_011391345.1 Methanobacteriota archaeon
GCCAATTCCGACAAGAAGAGTGAATATGCGATCTCGGGCCGCTCCTCCTCCACGAGATACGTGACTGAGGGTTCCAAGCGACGCACTCCGGAATCCTTCTGTTGCGGCGCCTCTGAGATGGGTTCATCAATGACGGCGGGGGACGGCCGGGGCTCTTCAGGCCGCTCGGGCAGGTCGTCCGCCTTGGTACTGCTTTCTCTAGCTTTGTCTCTGAGTCCCATGTTAGCCGAGCCTCGCATTCATGCCATCGCATCCTCGGGGGGAATGGATGCTGAAGGGCGTCTTGTGGTAATATATTCGGATATACATTAAATGCTTCGTCAGATTCTCAGCCGGTCAAGGACGCGTTCGTACAGCTTGAACTCGTCCGTCTTCGAGAACTTGTCGATTGCTTCGCTCGGGAGCAGACCGAGCAAGCCATCCAAGGTCTTCAGCAGCGTTCTGACCTCCCGTTCTCCCTCGTTGAGCTGGGCGACGCTCTGCTCCAGCTCGGACTTCGTCACAACAAGCCGCTTCACCTGCTCCTCGAGCGATGATGCGCAGGCCTCGACATCATCGCACGCGCCCTCGGCAGAGACAATCTCGTGGATGGACCTGACCTTAAGGGCTAGGGCCTCCATCGCCTTCTCGAGTCCCTTGGACCTGTCGTCCGCCTCGCCAGGGACCAGCGTGGCACCCGATATGCCTGAATGCTCTGCCTCCATCGCATCCAATTGTTTCTTCTTCTGAGCGTACGCTTTGATCTTGCGGTCCACCATCTCCTCCCTCTTGAGCACCTGCTCTTCGCGCTCCAAGAGGTCTTCCGGGGTCACAGTGTTGGAACCCTCCACGTGTCCCGGGATGTCCAGGGCGATCACGCGCCCCTTCGCAAGCCCGCCTGGGCCTGGCATGGAGAACGTGCGCGCTACGTCCTCCGCGAGGCGACGGGCGTTCGACAGCAACTCGTCGATGCGAGCCAAGTCCTGAGACACGGACCTCAGCTCCGATTCGAGTTCGTCCAATGGAATGGATGAAGGGTCGGACCCCATGAGCCTGGATATCCTCTCCCTGGCCTCGGATAGGTTCGTTCCCATGCTCGATGCTACCTCCGCCCTCAGGTCTGCGAGTCCCGACATCTGTCGGACGAGCCCCGAAAGGGACTGAGCCTCATCCGATGTCAGGCCCTGGGTTTCGGGCGCCGCCTCAGGCGATGGCGCCACCTGCTCGCCTTTGTCCGTCCTGCCCCAATCGATCAGCTTCTCGAGTATCCTCTCGTCCTCCGACACATCGCTCGGGCGGACGGTCTTGACCTTGAACTTCATCGAGCATTTCGGGCACTGGGATGTCCCAAGCTCCAATATCTTGTCGCACCTGGGGCACTGGAAAGCCTTCACTTCGCTGTCGAGATGTGAGTAACACGATTCACACCTCTCGGTTCCAGCGTCAAGAGCGGCCCCGCAGCTCATGCAGTAGGCCTCTCCGGTCTTTGTCACTCCCTTGGATGCCACCAGGATCCCTCCGAACTCCGTCCGCGGGGGGCGCGGACGGCGAATCGTATCAATGCGTCGGTGATAGACGGATATGTGCTTAGGCTTATTGGTACCTCTCGTGCAACACCAGTTCCTCGAGGTTCTTCCTCGGCGGTCTCTCAGGCGCCTCGTCAGGATATCCGAGCGGGGTCATCGCCACGACCCGGACGTCCTCCGGCACGCCCAAGGCCTCGCGGACCTTGTCCTCTTTGAACCATGCGATCCAGCACGTGCCCAACCCGACGGAGTGTGCCGCGAGCGTGAGATGATCGAGAGCGATGGAGACATCCATGACATGGCTGCTCATATAACCCCCCACGGTAGGGAACGCTTCGTCCGGGAGGCCACAGGCCACGAGGATGATGGGTGCCTGGGCGATGAACTTCTGACTGTTGGCTCCAGCCGCCAGCTTCAGCTTGACGTCCTCATCGGTGACCATAATGATCCTCCAGGGCTGGGCATTGTTCGCCGAGGGTGCTAGCCTCGCGGCGTTCAGGACGGTCTTCAGAAGCTCTTCGGGCACAGGGGTCTCCTTGTAGATCCTGATGCTCCGGCGTGTCTTGATGGCCTCCATAAGGTCCATTGGGGACACATGAGCGATATTGCTGCGCATGCCTATTTAGCCTTGCCCACCAGGGCTCACGACAATCGACCCGGCTATTTCTCGTTGAATTTGATGAGGGTCGCTGTCCGGAGCACGCCGGGGTAGGACCTGAGCTCGTCTATCCTCTTGTTCAGCTCGTCCAGACTGTCCGCCCTGAGCCTTACGGCGACGTCGAACTCCCCCGAACACTCGAACACGCTGTCCGATAGCTCGGTGGCTTTGTCCTTGACCGCGGATGTCCTGCCGACATGCGTGTCTATCAGCACAATCCCTTCGAACCCCACTGGCGTAGTCTCTATTGTGAACTTTCTGATGATGCCCTCACGGACGAGCTTCTCTATCCTCGCCCTGACTGCCCTCTCGGTCAGGTTCACGTGTCGGGCAATCTCCGTATTCTTCATCCTCGAGTTCCCTCGGAGGAGGTTGAGGATCTTGATGTCCGTGTCGTCCATGTGTGCGGTATATGCTGTTCCTGTTTTCGTACCTTTCTATTGAGCCCGGTTCGAATAGGTGCTCCGGAGAGAGGTTCGAGCTCAGAATGTACTCCCTTGGTCATTGGACCAAGGAAGTTGGATGAGAAAGAGGTTTCAGATCTTCTGAAGGATGTATATCGTGGCGACGTCGTCCTCGTTCGGCCTCTCCGAGAACTTGTACAGCTTCCCGAGCTTGTTGATGAGGTCCTGCCGCTTCTCGCCGGGCTTTGCCTCCAGATCATACTCGAGGAACGCGAGGGGTACCTGCTTCAGTTTCACACTTGTCGCAATCAACACCTTCGCCCTGAACCGCACCTTGGGGCTCTGCACCTCGATGGTCTCATCGGGCGCATACTTCAACTCGCCCTTGTGGACCCTGATGGTCGCAAAGACACGGTCCTTGAGCTTGTCCCAATCCTGGGAGAACTTCATGCTCCTGTCCTTCATATGGCTCACTTATGTCGACCTTGATGCGTCCCGGTTATTAATTGTTGCTGGGTGACATGCGCGTGTTGTCGCGCGCCAGGAAATGCCTTAGCGGCCTCGGTCTTCCCGACGAAAGTATATATTCGGCGTGTGGCAATGCGCAGTCTGGTGGAGGGACTGGAGTGGAATCAGCGGGATACAAAGCGATTTCGGGATCCGAGCGAGCGAACACCATAGCACACCATGGAGACGAGGATGTCCGGAGTGTGGACTGATATGGACCTGATCACAGCACTCCTGATGGTCTGCATATTCATTGCACTGGTACTCTTGGCCCCCGGTCTGAAGCTCATCACTGACTACGAAGTGGGGATTCTCACCAAGAGGATGTTTGGCGCCAAGATGCCACAGGGGCAGGTTGTCGCGCGGAACGGTCAGATCGGTGTCCAGGCGGATATTCTGATGCCTGGACTCTACTGGAGGATACCCATCATCTGGAAGATCCAGAAGGAGCCGGTCACGGAGATACTCCCTGACGAGGTCGGCATCGTGGAGTCCATAGACGGGCGGGCCATCCCGAAGGGAAGACTCCTGGGTGACGAGATCGAATGCAACCACTTCCAGGATGCGAAGATGTTCCTGAACGGCGGAGGCATGAAGGGCCCGCAGGTCGCCATCCTGAGGCCCGGCACTTACAGGATAAACAGGTACGCTTTCAAGGTGACAAAGGCTCCGATAACAGGGGTTCCCGCCGAGAAGATCGGCGTCGTCATCGCGAACGACGGCCTACCCCTTCCATCGGGATACATCGTGGCTCCGAGGATGCTCGAGACGCCGACGAAGGAGTACCCCCATGCGAAGGTCTGCCAGTATTTCCAGGATGGACAGGCATTCCTGTTGAGCGCAGGGCACCGGGGCCCTCAACTGGACACACTCCAGCCAGGGAGATATTACATCAACCCGCTCCTTTCCAAGGTCGAACTGTACGATGTGACCGAGGTGCCGCCGGGCTACGTCGCGGTCCTGAGGTCCAACGTCGGGTTGGAGCTGGAGAAGAAGGTGGGCTCACCTATCCCCAATGTCGGTGCGGTCGGACCAGTTTCGACAGCCGCCCCTGCAAAGCAACTGGTCGAACTCGGGCAGCCAGTGCACGAGGATGTTGAGACGCTCCTGATACTCGACAAGAACATGAGAGGGATCTGGAAGGAGCCCGTTGCTCCAGGCAAGTACAACCTCAACCCTCTAGCCTTCACGCCATACCTGGTCCCGACCAGCGCGGTCACAATCGACTGGGCGTCAGGGGTCGACCAGAGGGCACAGCATAACACCCCGCAGATCGCACAGATGAGCAACATCAAGACGAGCACCGAGGCGCATGACGAGGTCGAGAGCGACAAAGCCACGGAGTTCTTCAAGTTCTCCCAGCTCAGGGTAACATCGATGGACGGTTTCCAGCTGGAGGTCGATGTCAGGATGATCATACGCATACGGCCTCAGAACGCTGCGTTCATAATCGCGAGGTTCGGGTCCGTCAAGAACCTGATCGAGCAGATAGTCCATCCGCTCATCGATTCTTCGTTCAGGAACAAGGCGGGTGAGGAGAAGGCGATCAACTTCATCATGAGCAGGACCGAGCTGCAGCGCTCAGCCCTTGAGAAAGCCCAGCAGCAATTCGAGGTGTACCATGTCGAGGCCCAGAACCTCCTGATCGCCTACATCAAAGTCGACCAGGCACTGCTCGACACCCAGACCAAGAGGGAGATCGCGCTTCAGCAGCAGGCCCAGTACCAGCAGGAAGCGCTCGCGCAAGAGGAGAGGATCGATGTCCAGTCCAAGGCCGCCAACGCGGACAAGCAGCCCGAGGTCGTCGCAGCCATGTTGTCGATACAGATCGAGGACCACAAGGCAGAGGCGAAGAGGAAACTTGCGGCGGGTGACAGGGACCTGAACAAGATCACGGCGGACGGGGAGAAGTACAAGGTCCAGGCGCTCTCCGAGGCGGATGCGTACAGGTTGAAGCAGATCGGGGACGGCACATCGTACCAGATCAAGACGATCGCGGACGGAAAGGCGTACGAGCAGCGCGAGGTGGGGAGGGGCATAGCCGATGCCTACAACGCGCAGGCTCAGGTGCTCGGACCGACGGCGACTGCCGCGATCAAGTTGATGGACGAGGTCGGTGTGAACGGGGTGAAGATCACGCCGGACATCCTGATATCGGCCGCAGGCGGCGACCAGGGAGCGACATCGCTGCTGTCGACCTGGTTAGCGCAGGCAGTAGCGAAAGGACTGCTGGACGGCAAGAAGGACGCACCGGCGCCGTCCGAGCGGACCAGGGACACTGGCAAACCCGACGCGTCTCGGAAATGAGCCGCGTCACGCACGCATGAACCCTTCCGCCCCGTGCCGCCGCCATAGGCGGCAGACGGAAGGGCATGCATCAGGATGTTGTACATCCGCTGCTCCGTAACGCGACAGATCCTGTAGGAAGGGACGCTTGACCTCCGTCCATCTCCTGTCGCATCAGTTCATCACATACATCAGTGCCAGTATGGCGAACACAACCGCAATCGCAAGCACAACCGCGGTTAACTTGACCAACGAGAATGCGACACCCCTTACCCGGATCACATCATCCCACTCTTCCTCTCTCAGGATGGTGAATAACCCGGCCCAGAAGCACAGCGAGATGAGGGCACCGGCGAATGTGGACAACAGTCCGAAGGCGGTCTCTCCGAAGTCAACGGTCGGGTTTAGGTATGCGACGACCAACGATGCGGCCGCTACGGTTCCGCCCGCAATGCCCAGACCCATGTACAGAACTTCTCTCCCGTAGCCGTTCCTGTAATCTCTGTAGGCCAAGTAAGCCAGCAAGACCGTCAGGGCGATCAATAGAGTCGTCGTCGCAGTCACCACCTGGACGGAGTAGTCGTTGAAAGCATGAGTGTAGTAGTCTATTGTAGCCATCCCCTCCGGAGGGGTTCCTAAGAAAGCCACCCGCAGATAGTACCGTCCATCGGTCGGGCACTCGAACGAGCCGGCGCTCTGAGTTCCCGAAAGGTTGAGTTTCTCATCGAGAATAATGTTGAACGGGTCGGTATTGTCGAAGGTACAGATGCTGAACCAGCACGCCTCGCTTGCTGCGTAATCATAGTAGATGGTGTCGCCTGCATCCAGCTCATACATGACGAGCGTCATCTTCTCGTCGTCTGAGGTTCCCACCTCTCCCTCCTCGTGGCCGTACACAGGGCGGATATTCCATGAGGAGAGGCTCCACACCACCGCCATCGCTATGCATATGATGGCAACCAACAAGAATGACCGCAAGTCGCCTCTGTCCGCGCGCACCGTTCCATCTCCCTGGTATCGGAAGGCGCATCTCCCTATATCTCAGTTCTTTGGCACCCGCCCCTGCCGAACCGCCTCCCTGGACGGCAGGCATCAATGGCGAGAACGCATGTCCGCATGCAGGCGTCAGAGGCAGCTGCGCCTCCCTACAAGTCGATCTAGGGGTTTGAGTGGGCCCAACCGGATTTGAACCGGTGACCTCCCGGTTATCAGCCGGGTGCTCCAGCCAACCTAAGCTATGGGCCCATGTGGCTCTTGCGTGATACGGTGATTGGGATAAAATGGTTTCCATCATGGTTCGTCTGGGTCAATCGTCCAGCTGATAGGTCTCGTAGCACCCCGTGCACGGCTTCCCTCTGCAGATGTGCGCGCGCGAACGCGTGAGGTCGTATATGACGGAGAAGATCGTCTCAGACACATCGAGCGGATGATCCTTCGGGTCCGCATGCCTGCATATCGATCCCGGCTTGTTCACATGGTCCTTGAATATCGAGACGATGGAATCGACCGTGACCTCTCCTAGCCGGTCCTCGAGGAGCCTCATGGCGCGATGGTACCTGAACGTGGAGCAGGACGTCAACGCGGGGTCCTGCTCGAACTTGCGCATCTTGTCATCCGTGTAGTGGTTCGTGTGGACCAGATAGCCTCCGTGGGCGTATATGATGGCACAGTCGGTGGCGGACCCCTCGAGGGAGTATATCTCACCGCTACTGTCCGAGCATATGTTGTTGTAGCTCGACGCACGTCCATCTGGCATAGCGGCCTCGAGAGCCTCGCCTATCCGCCTGCACTCAAGGACTTTCCTGACGGGGAAGAGTTTCGGGATGCCGATCTTGACGTCGTTCGGGTTGAGAGCGTTCCCTGTGAGGCTCAGGCCTGCGCTGTTCATCCCGGATGAAGGGACGAGACCTGCGTATGAAGTCGTGAAGAACTCAGGCTTCTTGGCGGGCTTGGCGTGCAGCAGCACGACCGTGTCGAGCTGGTCGGACGACCAATCCTCGTTGTGACCTATGAGGACATCGCCCTCGAGTGTCACGTCGCCGTTGACGGCGACGTCCGTGCATCCCCGGAAGCCGCTCGGCGAAAGCAGCTCATGGCAGCAGAGCGTGAACGCATCCTCGAACGGCATCTTCGCGCCCTCGGAATAGCCCCGGATCTCCTCGATGAAATCGGGATAGAACGCCTCTGCGTAGGGCAGGTGCAACTTCGCCCTCATGACCGCCTTATCCCAGGACATGCTTGTCGAATGCTTGACGCTCTCAGCGATAGACGTCCTGTAAGCCTTCCCCTGCTTCGCGCACTTGCTGCCGGCCTGCTTGCCCATGTCAAAGGGCTTTCCCCCGACCTCGACCACGGGCAATCCGCACTTCTTCTTCATGGCGGAGACCGCAACGCAGTCGCGCCTAAATAACCTGCGATTCCCTCAGCTGAAGTCAAGGGGGACCGCTTGGAACATCCTCAGGATGGTTTTCCCCACCTTCTTGTCCGCGTCCACAGCCACCCCGGACTTCGTGATGACCAGTGGTCTGGGCAGGGGGTCGTGCGCGGAACCTCTGAACTTCTCCACAGAGACGCAGCGCTCCGTCTTCATCGCGACCATGAGTCTGTGGAACTTGATGATGCCCCTTGACAGGAACATCTCCGGCTCGAGGGTCGTAGGGTCGGGCAGGTCCGTCACGATCAGCGTCGTCACGTTCGCCTCCGAGAGGAACCTCAGGAGCGACATGATGCCCGTGTCATTGTCATCCCCTTCCCCGGAGAGGCGTTTCAAGGATGTCAGCGAATCTATCACAACCCTGGAGTACTTGACCTCCTGGAGCTCCTGTTTCAGCATGAGCTGGAGAGACTGAGGTGACAGGTCAGGCGACATCTGCTTCATGGATTCCGTCTTCGCATCGGCACGTGCATCCCTGAGGGAACCGACCGCCCTCTGGGCGGCCACCTCGACCAGAGATACGCGCCTGCTGTACGCCTTGGCCGCCGGATGGACATCCAGGATCCTGATCTTGCCCACGTCCCAGCCTAGGAACCTCACGTTCTCCCTGAGCTCGGCGGGGGGTTCATCGATCGACACAAACAGGGCCCGCTCGCCCTGCCTGACGCCCTGCTGAAGGAACTGCACGCAGAAGGTCGTCTTGCCGCTGCCGTACGACCCGGCGACGATGTACGGTCTGCCAGGTATGAGTCCGCCGTCGAGCATCTTGTCTATACCCTCGACACCCGTGGACATCCTGTGAAGTGCGTTGTCGCTCATGTCGCCTGTCCACCCCCTTGGTTTCCGTTGTCATCGGGCGGGGGCGGTTCGGGAAGCGACGTTTCTGATGGCGGAGACGGCACCTGCGTCGGCTCGGCAGGAGCCTTAGTGTCGTCTGGAGGAGCCTTCTGCGACCCATCGGGAACATCCGCTTGCTCAGCGGGCTCTGCCTTCTTCGCCTCGCCGCGCTTCTTTGGCGCCGCCAGCCTCACAGAGACACCCTCTGCAGTAAGTCTGAGAGGTCTCATCGTAGTGTCGTGCGAAGACCCCCTGAACTTCTCGATGGTGACGCCCCGGGCCAAGCCCTTTCCGTCGAACCACTTGTGCAACCTGACCTCGCCTCGGGCCATCAACGATTCGGCGTCCGGCTTCGACACCTCGGGTAGCTGCACCGTCAGCACTGCCGTTATGCCCATGTCCGACAGCAGCCTGAAGAACGATTGAAGCGCGAGGTACTCCTCGCTCGTGCGTATGTAGAACCGTCTCAGAGAGGTCACGGAATCAACCACTATGCGCGTGTACTTCCTGACCTTCATCTCCTGCTTAAGGATCTCCTGGACCGTGTTTATTGTGATGTCCCCCGGACCTTTCTCCGAAGTCCGCCTTATGCTTGGCGCGACCGCCTTGAAGGTGCACACCTTCCTCTCCGTGGATACATCCCTCACGGGGGTCTTGTCGTAGCTCAGGATATCAGGCGTGGCATCAAACACATATATTGCCGAGATGTCCCAGCCGAAGGACTCCATGTTGGCCTTGACCTCGTTCGGCGGTTCGTCCATGGCGACGTACAGGACCTGTTCGCCCGCGGACGCGCCCTCTAGGAGGAACCTCATTGCGACGGCGGTCTTTCCGGTGCCCGAGGTGCCGGACACGACATAGGGCCGCCCGGGTATCAGGCCGCCCTCGAGCATGTTGTCGATGCCGGGTATCCCTGTCTTGACCTTCTCCTTAATCATTCAGTCCCTCACAGGGTGGGATGGCTGATGTCTATGTGAGGAGAGATTGCCTATTCCTGAGCATATACCTTTGCGTCTGAATGCGCCTGTTGAGAATCCGTGCCCCGGGAAACGGCGCGTCAACTGGTTAAAACGAGAGTTTTATTAGTATAATATGTGTTGTAAGTGCTTGTCGGAGACCTGAACTTGGCGGATAAGAAAGGGCCTATCGCCCGCCTCAAAGGTTCGTTGCTGATCTCGAGGGACTTCGGGGTGCTAGTAGTGGCACTCATGGTGGTCAGCCTCGGTTTCGGCCTCCTCGCGCCCATCATACCCGACCTTGCGAGAAAACTCGGGATAACCGATGGCGCGATGGGCGGCATATTCGCTCTCTTCGCGGTGGCCTACGTCCTCGCGATGCCCCCTTCAGGATACCTCACCGACCGGCTCGGCAGGAAGACGATGCTGATCTCCGGCATAGCGATATTCGGGTTCACGACCCTGATGCTCGCGTTCATCACCGATGCGCTTCAGTTCGCGATACTGAGGTCTCTCGAGGGAGTCGGAGCTGCAATGACCGCCCCATCCGCATTCGCGCTTGTGATCGACCTCGTACCAGAGGAGAAACGGGCCACTGCGATGGGTGTGGAGGGCACCGCTCAGGTACTGGGGATCTTCGGAGGACCGGCAGTCGGTGGTTTTGTCGCAGGGGAGATCAACTTCTATTATCCGTTCTATGTTGGAGCGGCGCTGGCGTTCATATGCTGCATAATCGTGTACATGGTGAAGGAGCCCCCCGTGAAGAAACACCAGGAGCACCCGTCCCTTCTGACGATGTTCGGGGCCTGGAAAAGGAACGTGGAGGAGAATAGGAAACTCGTCGCGCTCACAGCCAGGGGACTGGTGATGGGCGTCGTCCAGGGGCTCTGGAACTTGGGACTGATCCTGTTCTGGTATGATCGGATTGGGATGACCTACACCGAGGTCGGCATTGCCATCTCGATTGGGACAGCCGTGATGGCATCGGGGACGATCTACTTCGGGACCCTCGCGGACAAGCACGGCAAGATGCCGTTCATATTGGCAGGAGGGGCCCTGATGGCTTCCGGCTTGGGTGCTATGGCGTTCGCCCAGGAGCTGATACATGTCTATCTGCTCATGATAGTCATGGATCTGGGGGCGGCGATGTCAAACCCGTCTGTAGGGGCGTTGCTCGCTGATGTGATGCTCAAGGAGGAGCGTGGAAGGGTCATGGGCGCATACCAGACGGTCCAAGGGCTCGGGAACATCATAGGTTTCACGGCCCTGGGCGTGGTGTACGATGTCATCAGTCCCGAGGCACCTATCGTGATGTGCGCGGCCGCCCTTGCATTGGCCACGCTGATAATGGCGGTCTTCGTGCGGGAAAGGAAAGCTGTTCCTGGAGGGGCGTGCGCCCAAGATGCCAGCAGGAGCGCCCCGGTGGTATCCAAACCGAACGGAAAGAACTAGTCAGACGCCCCGACCAGCCCGCCTGATAAGCTTATAATATCATCCGGCCTTTCTATGGCGAAGGCTGACGTCAGATGCCAGTAATCAACTTCAGCTACTCGGACCTGTGCGGGCTCATTGGCCGGGACCTGCCCAAGACCGTCCTCAGAGAACGGCTGCCGATGATAGGCGCGGACCTCAAGGCCGCGGACGACGCCAATGACGAGATGTCATTCGAGTTCTTCCCTGACAGGCCCGACCTGTACTCCGTCGAGGGCGTCGCGAGGGCCTTGAGGGCGTTCCTCGACTACGAGCCAGGCCTAAGGTCGTACGCGGTAGGTTCGTCTGACATCGAACTCCGGGTCGACCCATCCGTCGAAGCTGTGAGGCCGCACATATGGTGCTCCCTGATCGAGGGGTGTGACGTGGACGATCTGCTCATCCGGTCGATGATGGACCTTCAGGAGAAGCTCCACCTCACGCTCGGGAGGAACCGGAAGAAGGTCGCCATCGGCCTGCACGACTCCTCCGAGGTCAAGCCCCCGTTCACTTACAAGGCGGTCCGTCCCGACGAGGTATCCTTCATACCTCTCCAGGGAGACAGGGTCATGGACCTCGCCCAGATCCTCGTTCAGCACGAGAAGGGGCGGGCTTACGCACACGTTCTCGAGGGGAGCAAGAGATACCCCGTAATAGTCGACAGGGTGGGTGAGGTCCTGTCCTTCCCGCCTATCATAAACGGCATCAGGACGGCGGTGACGGAATCCACCCGGAACATCTTCGTTGACTGTACTGGCACGGACATGAACGCGGTCAAGAGCGCCGTGAACATAGTTACCACCGCGCTCGCTGAGCGCGGGGGCAAGGTCAAGACCGTGAGGGTCTCGGGACCTACCGGGACCGCCAAGGCCCCGGACCTGGACCCGAAGACCGTGGATCTGGATGTGGACCGTGTGAACAAGTGGATCGGCACCAGGCTCGACGCCTCCGACATGTCCAAATGCCTCATGAGGATGGGGCATGGAGCCACTGTCACCGACAACGGCATCCGTGTCCTGATCCCGGCATATCGAGCAGATGTCCTGCACCAGGTCGATCTAGCCGAGGATGTCGCGGTCGGACACGGGTACGAGAGGTTCGGTCAGACGTTGCCATCCAGGTCCACGTTCGGCTTGGAGGACAGAGTCACGGCGCTCTCCACGAGACTGAAGCCCGTGCTCACCGGCCTCGGGTACATGGAGGTCGTCACTCTGTCACTCTCGAGCAGGTCCGACCAATACGACGCCCTAGGACTGGACCGGGACCCTGCGGCCGTCACGATCAAGAACCCTGTCACCGAGGACCACGAGGTCCTCAGGGCATCCTTGCTCCCCAGCCTGATGGCCATCCTGAGGAGGAACAAGCACAGGGAGCTCCCGCAACGGATATTCGAGGCCGGGGAGGTCGTCCATGGCACAAGGAACAGGGCGTTCCTGTCTGCTGTGTCGATACACCCCCGGGCGAGCTTCACGGAGGCGAAGTCGGATGTCCAGTCCGTCATGCAGGCGATGGGCCTCCAGTGCGACGTCTCCGGCATCGAGCACGGAGCGTTCATCCCGGGAAGGTGCGCTCAGGTGCTCTGCTCAGGTACGCCCGTCGGCATTCTCGGTGAGGTGTCGCCCGCCACGCTGACTGCCTTCGGCCTCGGCTATCCCGCCGCCGCTTTCGAGCTGCACCTCGAGACGTTGCTCGGGCTCCGCTCGGGATAGGATGACTGGGCCGAAACGCTCTTATGAGTGCAAGGGCTCATACGAACACATATCCTGACATGCTGAGGTAGCCAAGCTCGGATCACGGCGCCAGCCTTGAGAGCTGGTGGTACTACGTACCCCGGGAGTTCGAATCTCCCCCTCAGCGCACTCAGACAACAGTATAAATACTCACAACCCGCGTTAGTGAAACGCGCAACCGCATGGGACCTCTGGAGGGTCACCCCTTTGATTTCCGTGCTAATTGTTGATGATGAACCTCAGCTCCTGGAGCTGACGAAGTTCTTTCTGGAGAAGACGGGCGACATATGCGTGGAACCCGTCAAGTCCGCAGACGAAGCTTCGCGTATGATGGGTGAGCGCCCGTATGATGCAATCGTCTGCGATTACCAGATGCCAGGCATGGACGGGCTGGAGTTCCTGAAGGCCCTCAGGAACCAGAAGAACGACATACCGTTCGTTCTGTTCACGGGCAAAGGGCGAGAAGATGTCGCGATCCAGGCGCTGAACTCAGGCGCCGACTTCTATCTTCAGAAGGGCGGAGACCCGAATTCGCAGTTCGCGGAGTTGGCCAACATGCTGCGGTCCTCCGTCACTGCGAGGAGAGCAGAGAACGACCTTGCCCGAAAGGAGGAGCTGTTCAGGCTCTTGGCTGAGAACTCGAAGGACCTCGTGTACAGGTACGCCCTCCTCCCAGATCGGCGCTTCGAATACGTGTCACCGTCGGCGACCAAGATTGTCGGATA
>JAABQR010000190.1 GCA_011391345.1 Methanobacteriota archaeon
CTATCTGCTCCGTAGGAGCAGGACCGGGGGCGTGACGGGATGAAGATCGAGATATCGGACCTGTCGTTCTCCTTCGGAGAGACCCGGATACTCAAGGACATCTCGTTCGAAGTGGGGGAGGGGGAGTTCCTGGGCCTCATGGGCCCGAACGGTTCTGGCAAGACCACCCTCTTGAGATGTCTGACCCGGTACCTCCCGACCGACGCACGCGCGGTCCATGTCGACATGAAGCCCTTACACACACTGACAGACAGGGAGGTGGCGTCCACATTCGCGGTCGTGCCCCAGAGCTCGACGACCGACTTCCCGTTCACTGTCAGGGATGTGGTGATGATGGGCCGCATACCGCATGCTCACAGCAGGTTCTCAGGCGCTCGCAGGGAGGATGCCGAGGTCGTGGCACGTTCCATGGACGCTGCCGGCTGCACTCGTCTGGCGGACCGGCCGTTCTCAGAGTTGAGCGGGGGAGAGCGGCAGAGGGCGGTCATCGCCAGGGCCTTGGCCCAGGAACCGCGTGCGCTGCTGCTCGACGAGCCGACAGTGTACCTGGACATCAGCGGGCAGTTGGAGATGATGGACCTCGTCAAGAGGCTTAACAAGGAGCGTGGACTCACAGTCGTTGCGGTCCTGCACGATATCAATCTCGCCGCAAGGTACTGCGACAGGATAGCGCTCCTGAGCCAGGGCAGGCTCGCGGCGATAGGCCAACCATCGGAAGTCCTGAACCCGGAGACGATCCAGGGTGTGTACGGGGTCGATGTGGCCGTAAGGCGGGACCCCTTCACGAACGCGGTGTACATCATGCCCAAGGCGTCTGGGGCCAGGGTCGCCAGGCACGGCGCGAAGGTGCACCTTCTCTGCGGCGGCGGTACAGGCGGTCCCCTGATGAAATCGCTGCTCGACCTCGGGTACTCGGTGTCAGCTGGCGTGCTCAACGTGCTCGATTCCGACTACGAATGCGCCAAGGACCTTCACATACCCGTGGCCGCTGAGATCCCGTTCTCCCAGATAAGCGTCGAATCACATTCCGAGAATCTCAGGATGGCCGACGAGGCGTCCGTCGTCGTGGTCTCACAGTTCCCCGTCGGGCCAGGGAACTTCCGGAACCTCGAGGCGGCCAGACATGCGCTGGACTCAGGCAAGAAGGTGGTCGTGCTCGTGCGCGAGGACCCTTCGACGGTCGATTTCGTCGGTGGGAAGGCGACGGAGTTCATCAAGGGTTTGATAAGCTCGGGGGCGATTGAGGTGAAGAGCCTCGATGAGATAGTGGAGCGCCTCCGAGGGCTAAGTGGGTGACAGGTTGAAGGAGATACCGCTCAGGGACCTGAAGCGCAACACAGAACTCCTCATCCTCGTCGAACTCATACGGTCGCCTTCGACCAGGCTGAAAGCTGTGAGCGAGCGGCTGGGCGTAACCGTCCAAGCGGTGAGTCAGTATGCTGGAGCCATGCGCAAAGAGGGTCTGGTGAGGGAGCAGAAAGGGATTCTCAGGCCAACCAGGAAGGGCATGCAACTCCTTCAGGAGCACTTCTCGCGCATCAAACAGGACGTGGACGAGATCCTCAGGAGCATCAGCGTCGTGGACAGATGTGTCGCAGTCGCGGGGAGTTCTGTCAGGAAGGGGAGGACAGTCGGACTCGTGATGGAGGATGGCATGATGATGGCCTACGATGGAGCCAAGAGTTCCTCCACCGGGGTCGCGCTCGAGGACGCCGCGGAGGGGGACGACGTGTCGATCGGCGGTCTCGAGGGGATCCTCGAAATGGAACTCGGCAAGTTGCTGGTGCTCGAGGCCCCGTCAGAACTGGACGGCGGCTCCAAAGTTGCGAACATAGTGCAGGCGCACCAGAAGGTGGAGGATTTCTCTCCGGGCATGCTCGCTGCCGGGGATACGGTCGGCGCGGCGTTGCTGATGAAGGCTAGCGGTGAGATGCTGACCCTGCATGCCCCGATCGAGTCATCCATGAGCGCTCTCAGCAAGGGCGTGGACGTGGTCTACTGCGGCACCAGGGAGTCCACGGAGCTGCTGATCGACGCCGTCGCCAAGCTGAAGGCGGAGACGGGTTACGACATCAAGTGGCGCTCGTTCAAGCTGTGATTCTAAGGTGCCAAGGCTAAATCCCGTGAATCGGATTCCTCTCCGGTGATTGGTTTGGACGTGGCCGAGGCAGTGGATGCGAGGAGGGCCCGGAGGGTGCTGTCGGAGAGGAGAGTCGAGGACGAGAAGGTCGGGACTCTGGTGAGAGCCGTCCGTCTGTCTGCCTCCTGTTTCAACAACCAGCCGTGGAGACTGGTGTTCTGCATGGGTCAGGAGTCATTGGGGACCGTGAAGGGCGCTCTCGCGAAGGGGAACACGTGGGCGACGAGAGCATCCATGATAGTCGCCGTCGCGGCGAAGGTCCAGGACGACTGCCATCTGAGCGACGAGAGGAATTACTTCCTGTTCGACTGCGGGCTCGCCATCGGCCAGTTGGAGCTGCAGGCGACAGAGCTCGGCCTCATAGCCCACCCTATTGCCGGTTTCGATCCTCTGAAGGTGAAGGCCGTTCTCGGGATACCGGAGGATTACACGGTCATCACCCTCGTGATATGTGGATATCCCGGGACCGACGATTCCCTCCTCTCGGACAAACAGAAGGAGGCCGAGACACAGCGTCCTGAGAGGAGGCCGAAAGGAGAGAACATCTTCCTCGACCGCTGGGGTTCCTCACTGGCCTGACGGTCGGACCCTTGGACCGAGGGCACCGGCCCCGGCAAGGCATATATCCCGCCTCAGACCATCAGGAGCCAGTCAGGAGGCGGTCCAGATGATGAGACTCTACGTTGCGGAAGCCGGCGACCTGAAGAAGGTCGAGAAGGCCGAGATGAGCGAGGTCCTCTGGATCGACCTCGTCGCCCCATCGCCTGAGGAGGTCGAGCGACTCCACGCCGAGTTTGGCATCGATCTCCAGGACATCGCCGACTGCCTCGACCCGAACGAGCGTTCGAGGATAGAGGTGGAGGAGCGGTACGACCTCCTGGTCCTGAGAAGCCTCTTGACCGACGAGCGCTCCCCTGAGCGCATCCAGACGATGCCCATAGGCATCATGTCCACACCGAAGCAGATCATCACCGTGCGCATTGGCGCGGCGTTCGGCGCCGAGGACCTGTGTTCCGACCTCAAGAGGAGGCCGAAGATCGAGACCAAGGAGGATCTCTTCCTGGCTCTCATCAGACGCGTGCACAGGGACATCGAACGGACCGTCAGGCCGATGGAGCGGAAGATAGGTGCCATTCAGGAGGTCATCCTTCACGCCACGAGCGCGGAAGTGGCTCACAGCGCGTTCGCCCTCAGCAACGGCCTCATCCTTCTCAACACGGCATTGTTGTCGAACCTGAACGCGATATCGCTCCTCTCACGCATGCGGCAGCTGCACATGACTAAGGACAAACTCGACCTGGCCGAGGACATCGAGAACGATGTCGCGCAGCTGTACGAGATGACGACGATATACAGGGAGATCATGTCGAACATCCTGAACGCCTACGAGACCGCTGTCTCGAACAACCTCTCCTTCATCATGAAGACCCTGACGACCATCAGCCTCATACTGATACTTCCCACGCTCGTTGCGAGCCTGTACGGTATGAACGTCGACCTGCCGTTCCAGGAAGACCCGAACGCGTTCTGGTACGTGATCGGCATCTCAGCCGTGTGTGTCCTCGGCCTGTGGGCAATGTTCAGGGTGAAGAGGATCCTCTGACGTGCCATGGCTGGACAAACCGGATGACCGTTACACGGTCAGGGGACTGTCAACTACCCACAACATGGCCGGTGCCAGCACATGTATTTAACACCGGGATGACATATCTTAAACCGAAGAGCCATGGTATCGATTATTGACATCGCGATGGGCCTCCTGTTGGGCATCTCATGCTTCCTGCTGGTCCTATCGTTCGTCTCTTACAGGAGGAGCGGGGTGTGTTCGATGCGCCTGCTGTCCGAGGGTCTGTCGGTCCATGTTGTCCTCACGGTATTGCTCATTTTTGCCGCATACGCCACCGACTGGTTCGACAGGGTTGACGGGACGATGATCGTCGTTGTCGATGCCATTGTACTGGCGGCTGTGATATCCCTCGGTCACTTCGGAGGTAAGATAGGTGCAGAATCCTCTTGAGCTCGAGAGCCGCAAGAGGATATACGAGTGCGTCAGGAACAGCCCCGGCGTTCACTTCAGGGAGGTCCAGCGCAGGACGAACATGCCCATAGGCGTGCTGGAGTACCACTTGAACTACCTAGTCGACAGGAACCTACTCACGGTTGACAAACAAGAGAGCTTCTCGAGGTACTATCCGAGCGGCCAGGTGAGCGCTGACAAGCAACGCATCCTGTCCGCGCTCAGGCAGGAGATACCCCGCGGCGTGATGCTCTTCTTG
>JAABQR010000191.1 GCA_011391345.1 Methanobacteriota archaeon
CTGTCCCCTATGTAGGTCCCGTAAGCACCGACGACGCCCTCGAGCGGCCCATCCTGCATATCCAGTCCGGCTTGGACACACAGCGTCCTGACCGCGTCCAGGTCCTGCGTCCTCCTCGTCATCGGCAGCTCATTGTCGCTCATGGTTAATGCCGCCGATGACCGGTCTTGACTAAAGAACTGTCGGTGCTGCGACCTTGCGCACCAAAAGGGTTTTGGCACGGATGTGCATGACCCGCTCCGATGGAGACGCGACGAACGAAGAGCGGGCCGTTCGACGGCAAGGTCACGAGGTTCTTCACCAGTCTGGTCCTCCCAGTCGACAAGACGAGGACAGGGGAGTGCGACAGGTGCGGGGCGTGCTGCGAGTTCTTCGTCAAATGCCCGTTCCTGAAGCGGGACGAGTCGGGACTGCCCAGGTGCGGCGCATACGTCTTCAGGCCTCCCCAGTGCAGGAAGTATCCGAGGTCGGCCGCGGAACAGATCCACCATCCGTGCGGATACAGGTTCGATAAGGGTCACGAGTGACACCTCTCGATGGATTGCGCTCCAGCTCAACCGAACGGGTCTTTCCAACGCCCGTCGACTATCTCTTCTTCCTGAGCAGTCTTGTGAGGCCCTTCCCCTTCATGCTGCCTGTGAGCAGCCGATCTGTCTTGAATATCCACACGGTGATGGCGATCATGACGATGGCGAATGCCGTCACGTACGCTATGCCCCCCAGGACGAGGGCGTAGTTGCCGAACATGAGCTCTCTCATGGCCATCATCGGATGAGAGAACGGTATCACGAACAGCACGGCCTGGAGCGCCAGCGGGAGGGTCCCGAAGTCCTTGAACATCGTGATGAACATCGGGATGATGGCAAGCAGCGTGATGGGCATCGTCAGGGTCTGGGCGGACTTGTAGTTCTTCGCGTAGGTCCCCAGGACCATGCACATGGAGAGTGCGGCCAGGAGGCTGACGAACACCGAGACGCCTACGAGGATGAAGTCCACCGGACTGAGGTCGAGCCCGTACTTGGCAAGGTCTATCTCCGCTGAGGTCTCGATCGAGGTCATGTAGTAGTTGAACCCAACCATGTATATGCCCGCCATCACGAGCCCGACGAGCGCGCTCGCGACGAGCTTGCCGGAGACGATGGATCCCCTGCTGACCGGGAGCGTGAGAAGGGTCTCCAGTGTCTTGTTCTCCTTCTCAAGCCCCATCGAGGAGATGACCATCCCCCCCGCCATGATGATGATCATCATGATGATGAATGGGACGGTGAACGACTGGGCGGAAAGCATAGTGATCAGGAAGTCGGGGGAGACATCCTCCATCACTTCGTCCTGAAAGATCGTGGTGTCGGAGCGCTCGACGGGGAATAGGACCACCGCAGGGTCGGTCTCGCTCGATTCGTTCACGAGGTAAGCGGATATGCCGTACGACATCGATCCGAGAAGGGAGTCCACGGAAGCGGATGATATGGCATCCAACATGCCCGCACCTTCCATCATCCAATAGACATCGATGTATCCCCTCGAGCCGTTGAGTATGTCAGATGACAAGTTCGCGGGCAGGACGATCAGCGCGACCCCTCCCGCCTTCTTGACCTCTTCCAGGCCGGCGTCGACATCGGTCCCGTTGTAGGCCATGTCGGAGCTGGCGTTGAGCACCTTGAACGCGATGTCCGATATCACGCCGTCGTCGAGGTCCACTAGCCCGATCACTGGAGGCGCTGAGACCTCCTCCTCCACGTCGCCCATCATGGAGCCCAGGTATCCGAACATCACGGCCATCAAGATGACAGGGATGATGGTGCTCTTGGTGAGCATCTCCCTGAACTCCTTCTTGACGATGTTAGTGAGGCTGCTCATGCCGTCACCACCTTCGTGAAGACCTCTTCGATGTTGGAGGCGTTGTGCTTCCCCTTCAGTTCGGCGGGTGTCCCCAGTTCGACTATCCGTCCGTCGTTTATGAGGGCGATGCGGTCGCACATGAGCTCGACCTCGAGCATGTTGTGTGAGGACAGGAGGACCGTGGTCCCTTTCTCTGAGATGCTCTTGACTGTCTTCCTAATCTCCTGGGCGTTGATTACATCGAGGCCGGACGTGAGCTCGTCAAGTATGGTCAGTTTGGGCTCGGTCATGAGCGCCCTGCTCACCAAGAGCCGCCTGGTCATGCCCTTGCTGTAAGTGTCCACCTTGTCGTCGATCCGGTCCGAGAGGGAAGCTATCTCGATGCCCTTCTTGACAATCTCGTCCGCTGCCCGTCCGCTTGCGAAGAAATCAGCTATGAACTGGAGATACTCCCTCCCTGTCAGGTTCTTGTAGGCACCGGCGTCCTCGGGGAGGTAGCTCAGTATCTTCCTCACCTCGTGCGGCTCCCTTCTGAGGTCATTGCCGAACACCTGGACAGACCCGGAGGATATGCGGAGGAGCGTCGCGATGATCCTCAGGGTGGTGGTCTTGCCAGCGCCATTCGGGCCTATGAGGCCGAAGACCTCTCCTTCGCGGACATCGAACGAGATGCCTTTGACCGCTCTGAACGAACCGTAGTCCTTGACCAACTCCCTGACTTCGATGGCGTTCATGTTGCACACCTGCGTTCGTCGCGTGGTCTGACGCGCTCATGCTCGAAGAAAGAGTACTCGTACTTAGCGTTGTTGGAGGGAGCCTGCGACCGAGCCACGGGCCTGCTCTCGTCGGTGCTCATAATTATGTTGATTGTAATTATATAATTTATATCGAATCAAGTGCCCGTGCCGTTCCCCAAAAGGAAGAACTAGGTCGATGCTGTTCAAGGGTCATGGATATGTGGACTCTTCTCGGAGTCGTCGCTGGTGCCTTGACCTCATCTGGTTACCTCCCCCAGATCGTCAAGGGGTTCCGCACGAAGAGGATGGATGATGTATCCGCGCTGATGCCTGGGATACTGGGGGTGGGCATGCTGCTCTGGCTCGTATATGGCATCCACAAGGAGGACCTTCCGATCACACTTGCGAACATCGCTGGCAGCACGTTCGCCTTCACCATCGTCATTCAGAAGTGTTATTACCGGAGATATCAGGGCGGAGACCGCTGAGTCCCTCTTTGCCAGTTCACCGCCTCAGGCGCCAGGGCAATGGCTGTCGTCAACGTCAATCACCGCGCCGGGCTGAGCGGGCTTCTTGACTATCCTGAGGGTTCCATAGGCCGACGCACATGACCCCGCGACAACTCCGGCGAAGATCAGCCAGAAGACAACGGGATGGCCTGCCAGATCACTGAGGATCCACGGGTCGACGGTATCCGGGTCCGTGTCTATCGGTCCCTTCGGGGGGAGCGGACTCGGAGGATCCTCGAGGGTGAACAGCGCGAATGAGAGAATCGCGGCGATGCCTACCATGACGCATATCGACGAGAGGAGTATCACGACCCTCGTGTTCTCCCCCGGAGACAACAGGTCTCTCGATTTCCACGAGAGGCCATAGTAGACGAATCCGTGGTCTTCGTACCTCTTCACTAGTCCTCCACCCTCTAGGGTCTTGAGGTGCCGGTGTACCGCGGCCTTGTCAATCCCTATGCAATCAGCCAGTTGCGTGACGGTCCGGCGCATCGGTTGCATCGCTTTGAGTATCTCCAAACGCGAGTCGGAGGCAAGGGCGAAAAGTGCCTTCTTGTCAAGTTCGACTCGCATCCTCGGCCCTCCGAATCGGATGAAGCGCTCAACGGTCACTTAATTCCTCCTACCCGGCATCGTCCGCTGCTCTGTCCGCTCCTGGCGATGACTGGGCCACATCAAGACGGATGGCTATCCGGCCCGTCGGTATATGAACACCCCCTCCTCGTTGACCTTGTAGTCAACAGGCGTGGGAGGAGACTGTCCGAGTTGCTCACTCGATTAGGAACCCCTGGAGCCGGTCCGCCACATCTGCCGCCTTGTCGTCTAGGGGGATGATCTCGATCTCGTCCGGGCCGGACACGCCGATGCCGAGCTCGACGGCCCTCTTGATCTGGTCCTGTTCGAAGACTCCTCGGTTCTCTATCTTCTTCGTTGTCCCGTGCATCTTAAGCGCGGCCACGCCGACGGCGTCAAGGGCGACCCTGTCCTTCGCGGCGAAGGTCATGTCAGCTTTCCATCTCTTGCCCGTCATCGGCCCTCCCTCGTAGAACGCCTCGACGCCGTCCATGATTAGGAGTGTGGGTGTGTAGGCGGTGTTCATCTCCGCGATCATGTTCCTCTGGTTGATGATCGATGTGTGGAGCTCCGTCATGTTGCTCCCATGCACCATGCCCGTGGTTAGCTTCAGGGACATCGTGAAATGCCCTCCGTACTGGTGTGTTTTCAGGCAACACAGGCCGATGACGGCGTCGGCTTCCAG
>JAABQR010000192.1 GCA_011391345.1 Methanobacteriota archaeon
GGTCCGTGTCCTCGACGGAACTGGTGTGGACAGCCCCGAAGTGCGCTTGATACGCCTGTGTCGTGAGGGTGACAGTATCATTGACCAACGCGTCGTTGAACGAGGTCGCGAGCAGGACTGTGGTCTCGTTCTGCTCCAAGGGTGGGTCTGGAACGAAGACATAGACGATCATCTCGAACGATTCTTCGGGGGCCAGGTCGCCAGTGTCGGGGTCGCCGTCGCCGTTGTGATCCGTCAAGAGAGCCCAGCTGGTGTCATACAGCGTGACGGCCCAGCCGAGGTACGCAGAGTCGACAGTGATGTCGAAGGAGTCGGTGATGGTCTGCGCGTTCGTGAGTGTGAGGGAGTAGACCGCGCTCGTGCCCCAGTCGGCCCTGTTGGACGCGTCAGGGCCGAAGCCGACCAGGCCACGCTCGAACTTGACCGCGAGGCCGTCCCAGATCGTCCTGGAGCCGTAGGAATACTCGCACCCGATGGTGCCGTCCGAATTCTCGATGCCGACCGTGGCGCTCGGGCCAGTCTCGGTGCCCATGTCCAGGTACTGGAACCATATCTCGCCCGTCTCGTTCAGGATGACCTCGAATGTGAGGAGGTTGTAGGAGTAGTCCCGCGACACCTCGTAGAACTCCACCACGAGCTGCCGGTCCGGGATGGTCCCGATGGTCTCGTAGTAGACCGCGCCGAAGTTGTAATACATATCGTTGACGACCAGTTCGTCCCAGAATGGCGCGATGATGTTGTTGGGAGACCAGGAGCTCGGTATGGGATAATTGTACGAATCATATGAGCCTGTTCCGAACTGGATGTAGCCGTTGGAGGTGACGTTGAACATGGAGTATGTTTCGCCGTAGAACTCGAAGTCGAAACCTATCTCGAGCGGGCCAGCGTAATCGTCGTCGGCGTCGTAGAATCCGACGTCATCGCCTGAGCCGGTTATATCTACCCAGCTGAAGGACACGGACGGGGTCGGGGCGTGGCTGTCGGTCCAGTAGTATCCATACGCGTCGGCGCTCGACTGTTCCGCGCGCGCCCCGAAGGACACGAAGGCGAACGCGGAGGCTGTCAACAACATCGCAAGCAAGCAGGCTGAGAACTTTCTAGCTATCATGGTCTGACTCCATCCCACTGCCCGGGGGGCGGACAGTATGCTTAGAAGCCATCCAGGTAGTCGGTATAAATAGCCTCCTCTTTCCAACAGAAAGAGGAGCCGATGGAAGTCGCGACGGCCGTAAGGCAGGGCAAAGGAGGCAGGGGATCGGCAAGAGTGCGGAGACAAGGAGCCGACATGCCCAGGGAACATCCGACTCAGGAGCTGATGGCCCTGCCGGACTTGAGCCTAGTCGGAACGCCGCGATGGAACGTGGCTGGTTCGGTCCGGGTCCTGCCGCGTGGTTCAGCCCGATGGGGCATGCCAGGGAGACTACATCGGCGCGATGTTCGGGCCGATTAGGTGTTCGGGAAGGGCGCTACATCTAGACATTATCTTTATCAACGACCGCACGAATTGGAACGTGCGGGTAAATCCCGGGGGGTAGATGGTTCACCGTGTGGTGGACCCGGCCAAGAATCCCCCTGGGGGCCGCATTTCTCTACCGCAACTGCCCGTGCACGATGCTCCTGATCATTACCCCCGGATATGAACCGTCGGCCCTCTCGAGGCTCTTGAACACCGCCCCTGCGACGAAGCCCACGACCTGGAGGTCCTCGCACGCCATGGAGTCCGTGAGGTAAAGAACATGCCTGCAAAATTCTGACCATTGCGGCCAAGGCCATCTCGTTGTGACCGGAGTCGTGTCTTCTGGGTGCGCCCGGCGGACACAGGGCGCATCCTCACAGCCTACAAGTAACGACAGGCTATTTGACCATCTCCGCGCACCCTTGACCATGCGCGGATGCCTTGTCTTCGTCGATGAGTCTGGAGACCTCGGGTTCGGCATAGGCGCCTCACGACACATCACCGTCGCCGCGGTGATCGTCGAGGACGGCAAACAACTGGAGCGGATCCCGCAGAAGATGAGGAGAAGGCGATTGAAGAAGTGCTTGCTCGAGAAACCCGAACTCAAGTTCCACAACTCGGACCACGGTCTCAGGACGGCGGTGCTGAAGAAGGTGGCGGGGTTGCCAGAAGCGCGGATCGCATGCGTGACCGTCGACAAGACGAACGCTAAAGACGCGCACAAGAGAGACAGGGAAGAGGTCTACGCGTCGGCTTCATGTGAACTCGTCCACGAGATTGCCAGGTTCGTGAGGGCACGGGAGAGACTCATGATCGTCCTAGACGCACGGCCCTGCAACAGAGACCTAGGTATGGCGTTCGATGCCAGGGTCCGGGCGCAAGCCATCGATGGATGTCGAGAGGCAGGGAGGGTTCCGCCGGAGATCACTATCAGGAGACTGGACTCCCGGAACTCCGGGGGCCTGCAAGTGGCGGACTATGTCGCAGGGGCGATCCAGAGGAAACACGAGATCGGTGATGACCGCTATTATGAGATCATCGCGCACCTCGTCGCAATCGAGAGACGGTTCCATCTCTAGGACAGAAAAGACTGCAGACCCTGGCCGGAGTCTTCACCATGCGCCTCATGGCGCATATTTACCGGCCAGGACTTACCTGCGAAGTCAACACCGCAACGGCCCCTAATAAAACCTACTAACAGATGTAGCCGAGCCGTCTGACCTCTGGACCCGACCTAGACTTTCGCAGGGGCCCGGGGCGCGAGGGTTGGCGCGGCCCTCCGGCACGTGGATCACCTGTTTCACGCGGTTCAAATCGATGGGGCATGCCAGAGGATGGCTACATCCGCGCGACATGTTTATCAAGTGCGGCCGCAATCGATGTCATGCAGGTAAGTTCCCGGGGGGTATATGGGTACCGTACGGTGCCCGCCAAAACACTCCACCCGGGCGCTGCCCTGTTCTCAGAACCTCGACGAAGCGATGAACGGAACCAGTGTTCTCGGTTGGCGCTACATGCAGTCGTTCGCGCTCGACGGATTCACAACGGCAGGGTTGCGGCCTTCATCGCGACCGCGTGCTTCGCGGCCTCTTCCAGCGCGCGGCCCCTGTCCGCGAGGAGAGGAGCATACGCGGACACGAGGGCGGACCCTTCGACGACTCCTCGGGCACCTGCACGGAGGGCTTCCCTCACGTGCTCCGGCGCCGATATCCCGAAACCGAGCACGACGGGGACCGGGGACGCCAGCGCCACCCGCCTGAGAAGGGATGTCGCCGATCCAGGGAGATTCGTGCGGGCCCCGGTCACGCCTGCCGCTGATACGGCATAGATGAATCCAGAACCTCTGGACACGATCTCGCCCAGCCGCGCGTCCGTGGTTGATGGCGCCACCAACCGTATGATGTCGAGCCCATGCGCCTGGGCCTGCGAGTCGAGCTCGCGCGACTCCTCGAGCGGCATGTCGACCATGAGTATCGCGTCTGCGCCAGACCGGGAGGCTTTCGAGCAGAAGTCCTTGAGGCCCACCCTGAGCACCGGGTTCGCGTAGGTCATGAGGACTATGGGCTGGCCGTAGCCTCTTTGCCGGAGAGATTCCACGATCCCGAAGGTCTCAGCGACCTTGAACCCCGCCTGGAGCGAGCGGTTCATGGCGCCCTGGATGACGGGTCCGTCGGCCACGGGGTCCGAGAAAGGTATCCCGAGTTCGAGGATGTCCGCGCCCGCGTCGAGGAGCCTAGTTGCGAGTGAGACCGTGAACTCCCTGTCGGGGTCGCCGGCGCACACATATGGGATGTACGCTCCCGCGCCCTTCTCTGAGAGCCTCTCGAACACGCCTGATATCCTGCTCATGACGAGCCCTCCAGCTCTGCCACCTGGGCCACGTCCTTGTCCCCTCTGCCTGAGAGGTTGACGATCATGGCGGAATCAGGGGACATCTCGCCTGCCAGCTTGACCGCGCAGGCTATCGCATGGGCGCTCTCGAGCGCGGGGATGATGCCCTCGAGCTCTGAGAGCAGGTGGAACGCGGCCAGGGCATCGGGGTCGGTGACGGCGCGGTACTCCGCGCGGCTGGACCTGGCCAGGTAGGCGTGCTCCGGCCCCACGGCAGAGTAGTCCAGACCCGCGGCGATGGAGTGCGTGCCCGATATCTGTCCGTCGCCGTCCTGGAGCACGAGCGTGCGCGCACCGTGGAGCACACCCTCCTCGCCCGCGACGACGCTCGCCGAGTGCTCCCCTGTCTGGAGGCCTTTGCCTCCGGCCTCGGCGCCGAACATCCTCACCCCTGGGTCCTCGATGAACGGATGGAACAGGCCGATGGCGTTGCTGCCGCCCCCGACGCACGCGACGAGCAC
>JAABQR010000193.1 GCA_011391345.1 Methanobacteriota archaeon
GGATGCCGAAGAAGGAATCGACTGAGAATGTGAAGTGTCCGCAATGCGGGCACGAGTCGCCACCGGACTCCCAGGTGTGCGCAAATTGCTCACAGCCGTTGTCAGTGCAGACATCTCCCACTGAGGGTCGTGGCGTCGAGGAGCTCATGGCGGTCCCGGGGATCGGCGACGCGAAGGCCCATGTGTTGTATAAGGCGGGCTACAGGACCGTGAATGACCTGCAGCAGGCTGACCCGAACGAGCTGGCGGGCGTCAAGGGCATAGGGGACAAACTGGCGGCGAAGATCATCGAGGGGGCGCAGTCCGTATCCAAGCCGAGGGACGAAGGGCTCGCGAATTGGCTCTCAGGAGAGGGCGACGGACTATCGTCCTGGCTCTCCGGGCGCGAGGGAGAGACGAAGCAGACGGCGGAGGCCATGAGCCCCGAACATATCCACGACGATGTCCTCGCCAAATGGTTGTCAGGAACGGAGGATGGATTGGACTCCTGGCTCACGGAGACCACCGTCAAACACACTGAGCAGAAAGCCCTTCAGAACGCTCAGGAGATGCTCGAGCGCGATGCCGAACTGATTGAGCTGCGCGAATCTCTGAGAAACCTGCTCGAAAGATACGAGGGCGAGGGGTTCGACCCGGGAGCGGTCGTCGAGGAGCTCGCAAAGGCGAGGGCTGAGGTCGAGGCCGATAAGGTCCACAGGAAACAGCTCGAGGAAGAGCTGGAGAACGTCAAACGAGGCAGTATCGCGGTCATCAAGTTCATCAAGAAACAGCAGGGTGGCGGGGCAGAGGCCGGGAACCTCGCGGACCAGCTGGCGACGGAGATGTCCATCAGGGAGAACCTCGAGCTCAAGGTCATGGAGCTCGAGACTATGCTCGCTGGTCTGAGGGACAAGGCGGAGAAGAACATCTCGGCGATGCCGCCTGACATACAGGAGCTGAAGAAACAGGAGCTGGAGCTGACAGAGAAGAAGGCCAAGGTCGATGCACTTGAGCACCATCTCAGGGCGAAGGAGGAAGCGCTCAAGGAAGGGCTCATATCCTACACCCAGCCGCCAAGGGAGACGGGCGCGTCCATGGAGCAGCTCGAGGCGACGGCCGCGAAAGAGAAGCAGATGATGGACGAGATCTACGCGCTTCAGGCGCGGCTGTCCCAGTCAGACATGGACCTGAAGCACATGGATGAGAAGCTGAAGATCGCGGAGAGCGGCAAGAAGGGCATGGACCCGGACCTCGTCAAGAAACTGGACCATGTCCAGCGCATCGAGAAATCGGTCGGCATACGCGAACAGGAGATCGAGCGGCTGAAAGAGGAACTCCGCATAAGAGAGGACGAGATGGTCAAGCTGAAGGAGCCGCTCGCATACAAGGAACAGGAGATGAACAGGCGCGAGGACGACCTGATGTACAGGGAGCGGCTGCTCCAGGAAGAGCTGAAGAGGGTCTCCCTGCAGAAGTCGGAGTTCGCGTCCACTGACGAGGTCACACTCAAGAAGAGGCTCGAGGAGCTTCAGGCCGATGTCAACCAGAAGGAAGAGGAAATCAGGAACAAGGAGAAGTACCTCTCGATGAAGGAGGAGGAGCTCAGGGCCAGGGAGCAGGGGCTCATAGGCGAGGAGATAGAGAAACGCGAGCAGGACAGGCTCCTGGAACTCAAGCAGGAGAAGGTCAAGACCGGCACAGCCAGGCTGGACGACCTGCTCCTGGGAGGCATCCCGTTCGGGTCGAACGTGCTCATATACGGCCCTCCGTTCACCGGCAAGGAGGTCCTCATGAATGTGTTCATCGCAGACGGGCTGAAGAAGGGCGTGCCCGCCATCTGGGTCATCACGGAGAAGTCGCCCAAGGAGATTCGAGACGAGATGATGTTCGTCATCTCGGGCTACGAGGAGTACGAGAAGCGCGGGCTGGTCAAGTACATAGATACCTACTCGAGGAGCATGGGGGACGAGTCACAGGATCCGTACACCGAGTACATCGAGGCGCCGACCGACTACGAATCCATCCAGAAGGCCATCGAGACGGCGGCGAAGGAGTTCAAGTCGAAGAATGAGTACTACAGGCTGGGGTTCAGGTCCATATCGACGCTCATAGCGTACCTGGACCCGAACACGGCCTTCAGGTTCCTGAGCCCGGTCGTGGGCAGGAGGAAGAGGGACAAGGCGGTCTCGATGTACACCATCGAGAAGGGCGTCCACGGCGAGCAGGAGATTCAGATGCTCGGGTCCCTCATGGACGGCATGATCGAGTTCAAGATCGAGAACCTGAACACTTTCATCAGCATCAAGGGCATCTCCGAGGTCCAGTCTCGCGCGTTCATAAGATACTCCGCTACGAAGTCCGGCCTCAACATCGGGTCCTTCTCGCTGGACCATATCAGATGATGCGCTTCACGCGACTTCCATCGAGGACTTGTGATCCTTCGCCTGGTCCTTCGCCTTCGGCATCTTGGAATCCTTCTTCATCGCGATCTGGGGAGGGGGCAACGGCGGCGGGAGGCCGAGGTCGCGGGCGACGACAACGGACGCGGGCATGCAGTTCGCGAATATCGCCCCCAGAATCGGGTTGAAGACCTCTGGGGGAAGTTCCTTCTTGTTGGCCCATTGAGACGCGACCGCCTTCGCATCGCCGTCCCATACGACCTTTCCCTCGATCTTTATCAGCCCGACACCGACGTAGCTGACCGTGAACGTGAAATCGACCAGCGCATCCTTCTCGGACAGCGCGGAGATGCTGGTGACCGAGGTGTTGTGGTCGACCCTCAGCTGCGGAGGACGCTCTCCCAGCTTCGCGAACCTCTTCGCATCCATTGAGACGAGTTCGAAAGACTTGATGGGCATGTTACATCCCTCTCCAAGACTCGAAGCATGTGCACCGACATGAAGCTATTCCATGAACCAGTGCGACTGGGCTGTGGAAGAACCGAGTGCCGTGGGCCGGACTCGAACCAGCGACTTCAAGATCTTCAGTCTTGCACTCTCCCAACTGAGTTACCACGGCAGTCAGGCGGGAATGGGCAGTTAGGCTGAACTCGGTATTAAACCTTCCTTGGTTGTCGGAACGGGTATCCCCCTCGACATCGGGACGGAGTTCGTGTCGACATCATGTCTCGGCTCGTCCCGCAATGAAAACGCACCACCCCCTGGCATGGCCCGTGGCACGTGTATTCGGGACGATAGCAAAGACGACACCTTTAAATATGTACCAGACGCTGATAAGGTTGCTTCAGAAACCCCCTTCGGTGGTAGGATGGATTTGTCACACTTGCGAGTCCGCTATTGTAGAAACTCTGCGGTTGGAAGGATCAAGAAGTCACCGAAGTGGGACGATGAGGGCGTCGCCGCGACTATAGGCACGATCATGTCGCTCCTCGTGTTCCTCACATTCATGGGGATGTTCACGAATCAGTTCGTCCCTGTATGGATGAGCGACAACGAGAGCGAACACATGGCCAACGCGATCACGCAGATGATTGGGTTCAAAGCGGACATCGACGGCCTCGTGGCTGATTACTCCAACAGCCTACTGGCGCCTGCCCCCATAGTAGCGCCGATAACCCTCCATGCCTCCGGGATCCCCATATTCGCGGAGCCCACGGCAGGCATACTCAAGTTCACGCACGAAACCTCTGCCGCGATGCCATCCCTGAACGTTTCATACGCTGACGATGACTACGCGCTGGGCCCGACCACTGGCGGTCACGCGGGCGGGTATGTCCACCTCTACGCTCCGAACAGATACTACGTCGAGCAGTATCTCATATACGAAGCCGGCGCGGTGATACTGAATCAGACGGACGGGGAGTTCATCATCTCTGGCCCGCAGTTCTCCGTCAGTGACGTATCAGGCAACAGGGTCGTGAAACTCACGCAGGTATCCCTGTTCGGCCCGAACAAGACCGTGGGCGGCATCGGGACCAAGAGCATCAACGCCGAGATGCTGTACGCGGACACGACGACATTCCGAGCCGATGCCGGAGCTGACCTGACCATATCCATACTGACGCCGCATGGCACCGCATGGGAGGCTTACTTCAACCGGGCTCTGAACTCATCTCTGGCAGGCCTCACTTGGACGAGCAATCCACTGACCACCGACTACTCGATCTCCTCCGACGCTTACCCGTACGTGTACTATGGGAGGACCATCAGCTACTATGTCGTGACCATACAGATCATGGACGTCCATGTGTTCGACCACACTCATGCGACCATCCAGATGTCGTTAGGCGAGGTATCTTTGTAGGAGGTGATGAAGCTGGCCGAAGCGGAAAACCGGATCA
>JAABQR010000194.1 GCA_011391345.1 Methanobacteriota archaeon
CGCCGATCACGATGGCGCTCTCGCCCATCCTCAAGGACACGCGGAGCGTGTCCTCGGCCGAGACCTCGTTCGCGCCCTCCCCGCTCCCGAACCTGAGCGTCTGGATATCGTACCCTAGCTGTCTCATCCTCCTTACGGGTATCTCCGGCGTGTCTTCTATCAGCAGGATCCTCTGGGTGAGCGGGAACTCGAGCATCAGGGCTCCCAGGAGCGTCGTCTTCCCTGCCCCCCTCGAACCCGCGACCAGCACGGCCCTCCTACCGAGCACGCAGGCCCATAGGAAGCTCGCAAGAAGCGGTGACACTGAATCCTTGGCTATGAGCGTCGGGAGCGTCATCACGTTCGTGGAATGCTTCCTGATTGCCAGGGACACGCCTCTCTCGCTTATAGGGGGCCCGACCAGGGTCACTCTGCACCCAAGACGGGATATGTCCGCCTCGAGCACGGGATGAGCCTCCGAGAAGGGCATGCCGGTCTCCAGCTTGATGCGCGATACGAGCCCGAGCAGGTCGTCTCGGCCGACGAACACGTTCGTCCGACACTTCTGTCCGACACGCTCGAGCGCATCGGACCTCAGCACGACGAAGACAGGCGTCTGACTCGAGGGTGCGTTCACGTACACGTCCTGCACTGCCCGGTCCTCGAACAGGGTCTCGAGGACGCCGTACCCTGCGGTGTATTTCGAAACCAGCTCGGCCAGGTAATCCACTTCTTTGGACAGCCCCGGCCCCATGGCAGCCGCCCTCCTGGGCGCCAGCCTGCGGTGCACCATGTCTTTCGCTCTGGCCTTGATGAACGGCCTCAGGGCGTCCAATGACCTTAGATCCAGGTCCTCGGGCGGGGACGTGGTTATGTCACCGATGACCTCGGCGACGACCTTGACCAGCGCGGGACTGAGATCGTACTCCGGCGGATGGACATCGTATCTCGCGCTCGTCTCGTCGGGCGACGAGGACACCGTCACCGGGACTCCGTTGACGGCATAGTTTGTCAGGGTGCGTTTACCTTCACCTCCGCCTCTCTCCAGCCAAGTCGATGTGAAGCACGGACGTCTGTCATCCGCGACGGGCCCGGGCGCGGGCACAGGGGGTTCGGCCCGTACGATGTACGGGCCGCCTGATGACACTATCTTGGGAGGCTTCGGCCTGGAGGGCATTCACGCACCTCCGGGTGACGTGCATCCGGCCCAGACGATCTGGGCCACGCATCTCCCGAACTCCGGGCACTTGACTGCGCTTAGCTCTCGCAGAAGCCTGTCGGAGATAACCCTCCTCGACGAACCGAAAGCCATCGGGTCGGCTCGTATGATGCGGATGACCTCCGAGGCAACCCTTTGCCTACTGGCGGGGCATGTCCGACATTCATCGTCTGACACGCCCTCTGGCTGGGCCTCCAGCCTCCTCAAGGCCGCGAGCGCTGATGCCGACTCGCACAGCCGCGCAATCCTCTCCGCCCTGTATCTGACATGTATGAACCGCTTGAGCACGACCGCCTCCGGGGTGATCCCCGACGCGAGTATGTTCATGATGCCCGAGGCGCACTTCGTATTCTCGATGCTCTGGGCGCCGCTACAGTCGCTGCAATCCACTTCGAGGGTCATCACATCCTCCTCTGCGAAAGCGTGCTCGCAGCTCCTGTCGCTGCTGAGTGTGGGCACGAGTTTCTTGGAAGGCCTGGTGCTGTGGTGTGTCATCCTTCCTCGAACGGGCGGCACGGCTCTTTGTACCGTGCGAACGTCCGTAGCCTACATGTAATCGGGCCGTAGAAGGCCCCGACGGGGCGTCCCAGGGCCGATGAGGAGTGATCAGGATGCCGTGGGTGGCTTCTTCGAGGACCTTCCTGTCCTCGCCTTTGTGCTTGCGGGAGTGATGTCCGTGGCTGGTACCGCCTGCTGGACGAACGGGCAGCTCTCGGAGACTGACGATTCAGACGCCCTCGGACTGGCCGCGGCACGGCTTGCCGCCGACGTGGTCATGGAACTCCGAGGGGACGGGGCACTCCCTTCCATCGAGACGGTACGGTCCGCCAACCTGTCCTTACAATTGGCTGGTCTGACGGAAGGGCTCGCGTGTCTCGTATCTGTGTGGTGCATCCACCCCGCCCTGGAACCACTCTTGGTCGTTGGGGTGACGGACAGTGACCCTGAAGTCGCCAGTTCGGGGAGAGTGCTCATGAATGCATCATGTGTGGGAGGCATCGTGAGCGTACTGGAGGTGCGTGTCCTTGTGTGGGAGACTCACAAGAGATGAGCCAGCGCAGCTGGCGCTCCTGGACGCGATGGTGTTCTTCGCGGTCTCCATGGTGATATGCGGGACGCTCATGTCTTATGTGGCCTCTCGCGCAGGAGGCCCATCGGAGGTGGCCGACGCCGGCACGGACGCGGACGAGTCACTGGCCACGTTCTTGGAGTCGTCTCTGGGCGAAGGGTTCGCTCTGGACGGCCTCGGCCTGGAACTCACCGGCAGGGAACTGTTCGGAGAGACGCTGCTGCTGATATCCGCAATGGTGCTGCAGGGTCACCCGGTCGAAGTGTTCGAGCCTGTCCTATCGCACATCGAGGTAGTGCTATCGCGCGTGTGCGACCCATGTGTCGCGCTCCTGAGGACGTCGCTGGCGGACGGCGATGAATGGGCGACTCTGATGGAGATAGGCCAAGAGCCCAGTGAGGCCGCGGACACGGAATCAGCCTCTCAGAATCTGGGCATGTGCGAGGGCGTCACTGCCATGGTCACGCTGGTCCTAAGTCCAGCCCTTCTTTCTCAAAGCCTCTTTGTCTGAGTTCGTGACCTTGATCTTGGACCTCGCGTACTTCTCCCCTCTGGCCAGCTCCTTGAACTGGATGACCATCATCGCCACCACGAGGGCGACCGCGGTGTAGAGGAAGAGATTGTTGTCCTGCCTCGTGTGGAAGAATATGAGCGCGAACGCGGCAGCGGTCAGGATGTAGATCATGTATGTCAGAATGGAACGCGGGACCTCAATCACTCGGCCAGCATCGCGGCATCTGGCGCAGCTGTCTCGTATCGCGTACCAGGGCTTGACCCTCAACTCCTTGCAATTCGGACAGTAGAGGAACTTCACGTCCAAGGGGATTGACGGAGACGTATATATCGTAATCTGGGAACTCGGGCGAAAACTTCTCAAGCCGGTACTCGATATTGCATGCATGGGCGAGCCCAGGCGCCGGGATGACCAATCCTACACGGATGACGAACTGCGGTTCCTTGCGGGCCTGAGGAAGACCCAAGGCCGCACATGCAGGAAGTGCCAGTGGCTTACCATGCGCGGCCAGCAGAGGGGCTGCTTCCCTGAAGGGAAGTACCGGAAATTCCTCTCGGGCACGGAGTATGAATCGGGTTGCGACATGTTCGCCCCCCGCGAGTAGGGCGTGGCAGGCGAAATGGCCGATTGCAGGGGCACAAGCTCGCACTGTGGGGTCGCTCCTGGACAGAGCCACAGACGCTCTTCTCATCGGTCTGTCATGAGTTCCGGACGTACCTGGTCAGGATCTCCAAGGCCCCAAGCGTGAGCCATTGGTCCCTTTCCATATGAGGCCTGTTCGATTCGGTCCATAGCCCGTCCCGATATCTCTGCGAGATGAGCCACTTGATGGGCTTGTCCATCCTCGGGTCGCCCTGCCCTTTGCCCAATTTGGTCAGTACCTCCAGTGCGGCCAGGCCGCTGCACCTGTTGTTCGGGTACTTGAGGGTCGTCCAGTTCCGTCGACCCTCGTAGAAGTTCGAGTGAGGGCTCTTTTGGAAGAACCTACTCAGCAGGAGGTCTGCCCCCCTCTGGATGCATCTGCTCCTCCGGTTCACGGGGAGGTCTCCGAGCCCCCAGAGAACCATCATTGTCGTCCAGTGGCAGCTGGGAGCATTCTGGATCGCCATCGGGTCGTGTCGGTCCCTCTCCTCGGTTTCCATCAACCGAATGAACTCATCCATAGTGAGGTGCCTGTACTCCTCGAGGTACCTGACATCCTGCAGGTATGGCATGTTCCAGCCACCGTCCTTTCTCTGGGATGATATCAGCCGGTCGACGACCCTCCTCACCCTAGCATCGTGCTCCATGAAGAACCCGAACAGGATGTAGAGGGCGTATCCATCGTAGTGCGGTTGCGGAAGGCCATGTGCCATGGGCCCTCGGAGATGCCCTTCCTCCGTCTGTCCTTCGAGCAGTCTCTCGAGCGCTCTCTCCACCACCATGTCGTCGGGCCCAGTGACGAAGTGGAGGA
>JAABQR010000195.1 GCA_011391345.1 Methanobacteriota archaeon
GCTCGTCGCGCTGGACCATCTGGATGAGGTCATCAGGCTCATCAGGAAGGCCAAGACGCGCGAAGAGGCCAAGGTCGGACTCATGTCCAAGTACATGCTCTCGGAGGAGCAGACCAAGGCCATACTCGAGATGCAGTTGCAGAGGCTGACGGGCATGGAGATGCAGGCCGTCCGGGAGGAGCACGAGCAGGTCACGAAGCTCATCTCCGATTACCGCACCATCCTGAAGGACGAGAAGAAGATACTCGGCATCATCAAGTCCGAGGTCGTGGCCCTGAAGGGCAAGTACGGCGACGCCAGACGCACCAGGATCGAGGCCAACGCGATGGACATGGACATCGAGGACCTCATACCGGTGGAGAACGTCCTCATCATGACGAGCCAGACTGGCTACATCAAACGGGTCTCGCTCGACACGTACGAGGCGCAGAACAGGGGGGGCGTGGGCCTCATCGGCATGGAGACCAAGGAGGAGGACTACATAGTCGACATGTTCGTCACGTGCTCCCACGACTACGTCATGTATTTCACTAATAAGGGACGCGCGTACTGGCTCAAGGCCTACAAGATACCGGTCGGGGGCAGGCACGCCAAGGGCAAGCCCATCGTCAACCTCCTCGAGCACCTCGAGGAGGACGAGAAGGTCATGAGCAAGATACCGGTCAAGCACTTCGAGGGGGACATGTACCTGGTGTTCTCCACGAGGAAGGGTCTGATAAAGAAGACCAGGCTAGACGCATACTCCCACGTGCGCCAGAACGGGATCATCGCGATAAGGCTCGAGGAGGGGGACGAGGTCGTCGACACGGCCCTCACCGACGGCACGAGGGAGGTCGTGCTCGCGACCACGAAGGGTTTCGCGGCCAGGTTCAGCGAGACGGATGTGCGGTCCACTGGCCGCGCGACCTATGGCGTCCGCGGCATCCGCCTGAGGAAGGGGGACGAGGTCGTCAGCATGGCCATCGTCGACCCCAAGGACGTGTTGCTCTCAGTCACGGAGAAGGGCTACGGCAAGAGGTCCCTCGTGGGCGACTACAGGAAGATCAAGCGCGGCGGCAAGGGCGTCATCACCATCAGGACGGTCGACAGGAACGGGGATGTCGTCAAGGTCATGCCAGTGAGCGACGGCGACGAGATCATCGTCACCAGCGTCAGGGGCATGGTCATACGCATGCCGGTGAGCGGGATAAGGCTCGTGGGCCGTGCGAGCATGGGCGTCAGGCTCATGAAGCTCAGGGACAAGGACAGGGCGGTCGCGGTCGCGCGGCTCGTGCCTCAGGCCGAGGAGGCGCGGATGGTCGAGTCAGGCATGGTCGTCACTCACTGCCCGACCGAGAACGGCGCGAACGGCGGGACGGAGGACGAGGGTGCGGACGGCGACGAGGACGGGCCAGATGAAGGCGATCAGTGAGCGGCGCCCCTCCTGGCCACCGTCTCACTCATGATAACGACCACCAAACCTTTATTAGTGAACATCCCTTTGAAATCAGGCGGAAGCGAACACCCGTCGAGGAGGCCTTTGACTTGTTTAGAGATTCCATTCCAGGACTGGATAAGGTGTTCAAGAACGACATCGAGAGGCCGAAGGTCATTCTGGTCACCGGCCCCCCTGGCTCCATGAAGACCAGCTTCTGCTACTCGCTCATGTCCAGCTACCTCAGGGACAAGAACGAGTTCGGGCTGTACGCGACCCTCGAGGAGACAGCCGAGAGCCACATGAGCAACATGGAGAGCATGGGCGTCAAGCTCTCGGCCAAGATGCAGATCTCCGACATGACCGACCTGAGGGAGATAGACCAGATCGACGAGGTCATAGGCGATTCCGCCCAGACGGACTACGTGCTCTTCATAGAGAAGATGATACAGCGGTTCAGGCGGACCCACGGGGACAAGTTCTCCATCCTGGTCGTGGACTCGCTGGGCGCGCTGTACTCACTGATGTCCGAGTCGGCCGAGATGAGGAAGAAGATGTTCTACTTCTTCAAGATGCTCAGGGACAACAACCTCGTCACCTTCATCATCATGGAGCGCTCCCTCTCCGGCGAGTCGCAGCTGCTGGGGAACGAGGGATTCCTCGCGGACGGCATCGTCATGCTCGGCCTGGACAGGCAGAGGGGCAAGCTCGTCAGGTACCTCCAGGTGGAGAAGATGAGGGCCTCCGAGCACAGCATGGAGAAGCACGCGATCGAGGTCACCAAGAGCGGCATGACCGTCCTTGGCCCGCTGCTCAGCACATGATGTCTCGGCCGCTGCGCGAAAGTGAACAGTATTTGTACGGTCGATGCATTATGTGATTGCACGACGGGTATCCGTTACTGTAGCAGACGAGTATCATCCGAGTACCGGGTTCGAAAGCAGATGTGAGTAAGATGACAGAAGACCAGACCATCTCCCAGATAATCGAGGATGCGATCAAGCGACTGAAGGCCCAGGAGGCAGAGGTCCAGAAGAAGGGACGTGAGCTCCAGGCCGAGAAGGACGAGCTTCAGAAGCGGAGGACGGAGCTCGATTCTCTCGAGGAGCGTTTGAGGGAGAAGGAGGACGGCCTGAGGCAGAAGGAATCATCCCTCCAGACGAAGGATGCCGAGGTCAAGGGGCGCGAGGAGGCTGCCCAGGACCGCGCTGACAAGCTCAAGGCCAAGGAGGACACGGTCTCGAAGATGGATGAGCGGGCCAAGGCGGCGGTCGTGACGGCCGAGGCGCGTGAGGCCGACGCCCAGAAGGCGCTCAAGGAGTGCTCGAATCTCCAGACGGAGGTCACGGACAAGCGGAAATCGCTCCTCGACCGCGAGGAGCAGCTCAAGAAGTCCGAAGAGGATGTCCAGAAGCTCATGGAACAGGTCGTGTCGAGGCGGGACGCCCTGATCTACAGGGAACGGTCGTTCGTAGAGGAGGAGGAGGACCTCAGGAAGGACAGGGAGAAGCTGGCCGATGATGCCAAGGCGGTCCTTCAGCGACAGACCGCGGCCACGACCGCACCCGCGCCGGCGAAGCCGGAAGCGGCCGAGGAGGCGCGCGTCTTGGGCGAGGACGAGATGCCCTGCCCCAAGTGCGGCACGGTCATCAGCAAGGATGCGGTCATGTGCTATTCGTGCGGGTACCAGCTACGCGAGGAACCAACCGTCGAAGCGACCGAGGAGTCTGTCGAGCAGGCGCACGGACCGGAGGAGGACGAGGTCGTCTGTTCGAACTGTGGGACGATGGTCAGTAAGGGTGCTATCATGTGCTACGCCTGTGGCGCGGACCTGAGGGGCCGAGAAGAGGCATCCGAGTCCGTCCCGAAGGACTCCGCGGGAGAGCCGAAGAAGCCGCAGGTCTTCGTCAAGAAGATTGTGAAGAGAAAGATGGTCTAGCCAGGCGTTCGACAAAACCTTCTTCCGCATGAGAACGTGGCAAATACCTTTTTATATAGCTCAACTGCTTACTTTGCTACGCAATACCCAGCTACTGGGTGGGTGAACTTATGGAACACAGAGCTGGCCCTATTCAGGCCAACAGATCTCTGAGCGCATTGATCATGGTGTCGTTTGTGCTGTCTGCCTTCGCAGGACTGTATATCGTAGCCGCGCCTCCCCCGTCGGCGGCGCAGGTGCCAATAGGTGATCTTACAATCACCAGCGGTACCTATACGATAGAGAACATCGAACAACCCGTCGACGGTGACGTGGAGGTCTCTGGCGGTGAACTGATTGTGAGGAACGGAGCCCTGATGGTGATTAGCACTGTGGGTGATCCACGGCATGTAACGGTTAGTGGCAGCGGAATCCTCACGCTGGAACACGGTGTGCTGACATCCTACCTAGACCAGATTGACCCGTGGCCATTCCTGACGCTCACGGTTATGGACGGCGGAACCGTCATGGCCACAGACTCATCCATATTGAGCTTTCCTGGGTTCATCTACGTCCTGAGCGGCGGCGAGCTGATACTTCATAACAGTTCCATCGAGCAGATACCGGACGAGGATTTGGTACAATACATTGGCGGGTCTACGGACGTAACGATGGATTCGGCCGATGACGGCCCGACTATTATGGTTAACGACGCGACGCTGATGATGTTCGATTCGTCCATAACCGATATGCCAGAATTCCCGACTGACCCGAATATTGCGAGCAATCTGACGTTAATCGATCATTCTACACTCTTGGCGGTCAACAGCTACATCGACGTGGACTTTGGCCCGGTGGAA
>JAABQR010000196.1 GCA_011391345.1 Methanobacteriota archaeon
CCACGCCCGGGCTGCTGATCTCGAGGTCCCCTATGATCCGCCGGAGTTCCGAGATCCTCTCAGGCCTCGTCGCCGGGGCCACTATACCCCTTGCGCCGGCGGCCTTCGCAAGCATCGCGAACTTGTCCGCGAGGGGTGCGGTGAACTGCTTGCCACCAGGGTGGCTCATCTCCGTCAAGACGAACACCTGCCCCTTGGCCGCGTCGACGCACGCCTTGACCGAATCGTCGCCTGTGAACCCGTGGCATATGACCGCGGATGCACCCCTGGCCATCGCCTGTTCCACTATCAGCCGGTTCGTGTTCGGTATGTCCGCGATCTTGAAGTCGCATATCACATGCTTGACCTTCGACAGCTCGGTGATCATGCCCGGCCCCGCTCCGAGGACCAGGGGCCAGTTTATCTTTATCGCGTCCACATGATCCCTGACCGCCTCGACGACTCGGTGCGCGTCCTCCCGGGTCGTGACATCGAGGGCGAGGATCACCCTCGTGTTCTTCTCGATCTTCATGCCGGTGAATCAGCAGGCGTTCAATTAATCCTTCCCACCGTATCCATTCAATAACCCCGACGACATACGAGAGGTCGTGGGCAAGATACGGCGGTTGAAGAAGGGGTCCGCATGTACTGGCGCCCTGCCTCCGGGCTGTGTGCTGTGCGAGCAGGGAGCGAAGCTCGTCCTCTTGGTCACCGGCAAATGCGCGAAGAGGTGTGGATACTGTCCGCTGTCCGCACAGAAGAAGGGGAAGGACGTCTTCTTCGCAAACGAGAGGAGGATACAGGCCGTCGACGAGGCGCTCGAAGAGGCCGAACTCATGGACGCCCTCGGGACGGGCATCACCGGCGGGGACCCGCTGATCGCGGTCCAGAGGACCGCGGACTCCATCAGAGCTCTCAAGAAGCGGTTCGGGAAGGACCATCATATCCATCTCTACACATCGACGACCGACAAGGCCAGGATAGACAGAGTGGCGAGGGCGGGCCTGGACGAGATCCGGTTCCATCCCCCGGTCAGCCTCTGGAAGAGGCTTGAGAGGTCCGAGTTCGCCGACGCGCTCAGGCTCTCGAAGAAGAGGGGTATGACCGTCGGGTTCGAGGTGCCCGTCATCCCTGGACGGGGCGAGGAGATCGGCTCATTGGTCCGATCGGCAGACGCGCTCGGCCTCGACTTCGTCAACCTGAACGAGCTCGAGTTCTCGGAGACCAACTGGAGGGCGCTCAGGGCCATGGGCTTCGACGTCAAGGACGATGTATCCTCGGCGGTCGCCGGGAGCCAGGAGCTGGCGCTCAGCGTCCTCCGGGCGGACATCGCCATGCCCCTCCACTACTGTTCTTCATCGTTCAAGGACGGCGTGCAGCTCAGGAGGAGGATCACCAGGCGCGCCCGGAACGTGCGCAAACCGCACGAGATACTCACGAAGGACGGCACATTGCTCAAGGGGATCGTGGAGACGAACGATCCCGCGGGGGTCGCGCGCGCGCTGGCCCTGAACTACGCCGTGCCGGAGAGGCTGATGTGGATAGACAAGGAGAAGAGTAGGCTCGAGGTGGCGCCGTGGGTCCTCGAGGAGATCGCATCGGAGCTGGAGCTGCGGTCGTTCATCGTAGAAGAATATCCCACGGCGGACAGGCTCGAGGTGGAGCGCTCACCGCTCAGGCGACGCTGATGCTCTGAATGTTGTGGTGCCTGCTGACTATCTCCCTGGCGATCCTGAGGTTCCGGCCGTTCTTGCCTATGGCCTTCCCCTTCACCTTCGGGTCCACTGTCACGGTCGCGTGCCTGATGGTCCCCCTGTCCTCGAGGGACACGGACTGGACGCTGTATGTGTGGAACACGTTCTTGACGAAGGTCTCCGGATCCTCGGAGTACTCGATCACGTGGATGTTCTTGCTCGTGAGGTTCTTGAGGCGGATGACGTTCTCGCCCTTCTTGCCCACTGCCCTCGAGCCCTGGCCCTTCTCGACCACGAACACGAGCTTCTCCTCGGTCTCGAGGCAGTCCTTGACCTGGGTGCCCGTGACCTTCTCGAACAAAGAGATGTACCGGAGGGTGTCCTCCGTAAAGGTGATTTCGCCCATTGGCATCAGTCCCTCACGCAGAGAGGATGTTCGACTCCCCCGGGCTCACTATCGCCAGCGCGGATATCGGGAACGGCTTCCCGCACGCGGCCCCGAGCTCGACGTTCGTCCCCTGGTATGCGAGCAGCTTCACCCCGCTCACGCCCTCGAAGCCGTCCTTGTCGGGACAGTTGCTCGCCAGGACGACCATCTTCGCCTCGCCCTTGCTCACGCACTTCCTCGTCTCAGTGAGGCCGAACCTGACGTCCCCCGATGAGGCCGCGGTCTTAAGCGCTCTCGCGATGTCCATGTTCACGCACCTTCCTTCTTCGCCGGGGACCAGACCAGGTTGACTGCGCCGGTACCGACTGTAACTGGCTGGCCAACTATAATGTTTTCTACAACGCCCTCGAGCAGGTCCACCTCGCCGGTGATGGCCGCGCGCAACAGGTGGGTCGATGTTATCTCGAACGCCGCCCTCGCGAGCACGCTCGACTTCCGGCCAGATATGCCGTGCCTGCCGATCGCCTTCACGTCGCCGTCGTTGGTCATCAGGTCCGCGACAAGCATGATATGCCGTATGTCGACCGTCAGGCCCTGCTCATCCAGCGTCTTCGACGCCTCGACTATGAGCGAGTTCCTGGCCGCCTCGATCCCGAGCACCTCGAATATCTCGAGTATGCTGTTGGTCGTGGTGTTCGCCCTGTCGACGTGCTCTATCTCGAGCACCTTCTCGAGGTTGGAGCCCTCGGTGTACACCACGTATCTGCCGCTGACCTTGCGTATCACGGCCCTCGTGATGCCGTCGATGCCCTTGATGGGCGTGTGCTTCGTGTCCTCGGATATCCTCTGGAGCTTCTTGTACGATGGCTCATCGCACTTGATCACGACGTTGCCCTCGCGCATCTCCGCGAGGCCTTTGAGGCCCTTCGCCTTGTTCAGCTTCCTCAGGACCTCCTCTGGAGTGATGGACTTCCGCTCGATCTTGCGCTTGTCGAGCCTGACCATGACCTCCATGTTGTTGATGTCCGTCTCGACGTCCGCGATGTCGATGATCTTGGTCAGCTCGATGTTGGACGCGATCTGACGGACCTTCTCGAGGTCGTCCTGGGCGGCTTTCTCGAGGTGTATCTCCATGATCGGGGTGCTGGGCACGCGCCTAGCGTCCACGATCTCGATGAGCCTCGGAAGGCCGAGCGTGACGTTCATCTCGGCGACACCCGCGTAGTGGAAAGTCCTCATGGTCATCTGAGTGCCGGGCTCGCCTATGCTCTGGGCGGCGAGTATGCCCACGGACTCGCTCGGGTCTATCCTGTGCATCTCGTGCCTTTCGCACGTGAGCTCCAAGATCCTCTTCAGGAGCTTGTCCGGGATCTCAGCGCCGTCCAAGCGGGCGGCGATCTCGTGCAGAACCTCCCACGGGAGCTTCCTGCCCATGTCGTCGACCATCTTCTTGAGCTTGATCTCGAACGGGGTCGACCTCTGGACCTTCGCCGGGACCTCCTTCTTCTCGATCTTGACCGTCTTGAGGGGCTTCTCCTTCTTCTTCTTGGGCGCCCTCTCCTTGGCCTTGACCGCGGCGATGACCTGCTTGAGCTTCCTCTCGCCTATGAGCTTCTCTATCTCCCTGAGGGTCTTCTCGTGGGCCCTCGCGACCTTCGTGAACGTGTAGCCGGCCTTGATCAGCATCTCGGCCGTCTTGGCGTCGACGCCCTTGTTCAGGAAGACCTCTGCTGGATCCTTACCCATCGCTCATCCCTCCTCTCCGCCGCCGGGTTCGAAGTCCGGCTCCTCTTCCGTCTCCGGCTCCTCCGGGGTCTCGAGCAGGTCCCTGTCCTGGATACCGTAGCTGACGACGCCCTTCTCCTGGACCTTGGCGATGAGCTCGCCCTTGTCACCGAGGACGCTCAGTATGATGTCGTCGACGTCGACGGCCTCGCCCTGGACGCTCCTGGTCGGGTCGATGCCGTCCTCGCCGTACTCGAGCTGGATGATCGTGCCGGCCGTGTTCCTCACGGAGCCGTCCTGCATGACCTTCAGGTCCTCGAGCGCGTTGATGAGCCTCCTCTGCATGTATCCGGACCTCGATGTCCTCACGGCCGTATCGACCAGTCCTTCCCTGCC
>JAABQR010000197.1 GCA_011391345.1 Methanobacteriota archaeon
CTTCTCTGTTAATATATGTCATCCTGGATAAAATGCCCTTCCTTCGACCCCTTTTCACCGCCTCTTTTGCCACCGTCGAAAGGCGGTCGATACGGGGTGCAAGATTGTGAATTTTTCAACATAAAGCCCCATCGGATTGAATATATTTCAATAAGTCCGGTCCACTTTTGCATGAAGGGAACCTACAAATACCTCGGTCTGCGAGAATATATATGGTATCAGTGGCTTACCAGAAGTGCAGGATCGAAGTCTCCCTGGCTTGACACACCATGACCTTTCGTTTCGGTGTGGCTACTCAGGAGGAACTGTGATGGGCTCTGCGAAAAAGAAGTTCGGGGTTGTCTTCAGCCCCGAGAAGTGCAACGGATGCTTGGAGTGCGAGAAAGCCTGCATAGACTCGCACGGGTCCAGCGTGGCTGCTGGAAGGTCCAGGATCAAGGTGACCAAGGGAGCTGCCAAGTACAAGGCGGTCGTGTGTCACCACTGCGAGACCTGCCCGCCGAGCGAGGCCTGCCCTTCGGCCCTCTTGGAGTTCCATGATGACAAGAAGCACTGGACCCTCGACGAACATCGGTGCTTCGCGTGCATGGCGTGCATACCGAGATGCTCACACGACGCAGTCTTCTTCGAGGGCGAGTTCGGGATAGAGACTGCATACATGTGCGACCTGTGCCTGGGTGAGCCCAAATGTGTCGCGGCGTGCAAGACCGGCGCATTGACATACGACCCCTCTAAGGAGGAGTGAGGGATGAGTGAGATGGTGGAGAACGAGTCGGTCGCGGAACCGCTCAAGGAGACAAAGCCTGTCGAATGCGAGGAGAAGACAAAGCCCCAGGAGGAGGAGTTCCCCCTACCTGACTGGGTCGCTCCTTGGGCCAGGGAGGCCCCGAAGATCGTCGTGAGGGCCCCGGGTCCGAAGAGCAAGGAGATCATCAAGATCGACAGGGACTACGTGTCTTACGCTTACGACAGGTGTTTCACGTTCACGATTGACAGGGCGTCAGGGTCCGCGGTCATGGACGCCGACGGTAACGTCCTCCTGGACTTCTCGTCGGGCATAGCCGTGCAGAACGCTGGATGGACCCACTACAAGGTGACCAAGGCGATACAGGACCAGGCGGCGAAGCTGATACACTCGATGGCGAACGACGCGTACTTCGACAAGGAGGCGCACTTCGCCAAGTTGCTCTCGGACATATCACCGAACAAGGCGCTCAAGGGCACGTTCTTCGGCAACAGCGGCGCTGAGGCGGTCGAGGCGGCCTTCAAACTCTCCAGGTACCACACCAAGAGGAGCGAGCATGTCGCATTCTTCGGCTCCTACCACGGCAGGGTGGGCGCCGGCCTTGCTCTCAGCAGCAAGCTCAAGCTCAGGTACAGCTACGGGCCAATGTCCCCAGGCATCGTGTTCACTCCTTTCGCGTACTGTTACAGGTGCTCGTTCAAGCAGAGCTATCCGGAGTGCGGCATGTGGTGCATGGACTATCTCGAGAACCAGGTCCTGACCATGGGAGGCACGACCAACCAGATCGCCTCGATATTCGTCGAGCCGATCCAGGGTGAGGGCGGGTACGTCGTCCCCCCGAAGGAGTTCCTGCCGAGGCTCAAGAAGATCTGCGACGCACAAGGCGCGCTCCTGGTCATGGACGAGGTCCAGACCGGGTTCGCAAGGACCGGCAAGATGTTCGCCTGCGAGCACTTCAACACCGTGCCGGACATACTCGTGCTGGGTAAGGCGCTGGGCGGCGGCGTGCCGCTGGGCGCGATAATCGCCAAGCACGACATCATGAGGAAGTGGAGGCCAGGGTCACATTCATCCACCTTCGGGGGCAACGCGATCACGATGGCCGCGGGCCTGGCCCATGTGCAGGCCATCATCGAAGAGAACCTGGTTGACAGGGCCGCGAAGCTGGGTGACTACGCGATGAAGCTCCTGAAGGAGATGCAGGTGCGCAGGGAGATCATCGGCGACGTCAGGGGCAGGGGCCTCATGATCGGCGTGGAGCTGGTCAAGAACCAGTACACGAAGGAGCCGCACGAGGCGACCAACATACAGGGCAAATGCTGGAGGGCCGGACTGATGACCATCACAGCTGGCTTCTATGGCAACGTGTTCAGGATCGCCCCGCCGCTGTGCATATCCAAGGCCCAGCTGGAGAAGGGCTTCGAGATATTCGAGCAGGCCCTCAAGGACGAGGAGGAGTTCCTGAAGCTCGGGACATCCTCGCCGCCCGGATGAGGTCAGAACCGGAGTGCGCTCGGAAACCTGCAAACCCGTTACTTGCTCATCTTGTCGAAATCCAGCGAGAGCGAGTTCACGCAGTACCTGCGGCCGGTCGGCTTCGGACCGTCGTCGAAGACATGGCCGAGATGTCCTCCGCACCTGGCGCATACGATCTCAGTCCGCTCCGTGCCATGAGAGTCATCCTTGCGCTCCTCCACACGGTCTTCGGAGATAGGCGAGAAGAAGCTCGGCCATCCGCTCCCTGAATCGTACTTGTCGTCGGACCTGAACAGCTCAACGCCGCACCCTGCGCAGACGTAGACGCCCTTCTCATCATTGTGTAGGAGCTTCCCTGTGAACGCCCTCTCCGTCCCCTTGAGCCTCAGCACTTGGTAACGGTCAGGAGGGAGTTGCTCCTTCCATTCATTGTCAGCCCTCTTCACCCTGTCCATGATGCTCCCGAGATGGGCTGAGGTCATCTTCATCGGATATTGATGGTCCCGATTGTGCGCGCGTGATAAGGCAGAGACGCCTCACCCGCTAAGCAAACCCATTTATATGGCCAATCCATTGGGCGCGTAGATGGCAGAGCCCGAGGGAGCCGAGTTCCAGAGGAAGGCCGCATTTGCATTCTACACGCTCCTGCTAGCAGGAGGCATAGCCCTCTACTGGATATGGGGCCTGCTCTACGATACATGGTACCCGTTCACGAAGGGGAACATCGCCATCTACGTCGTGTACGCGCCCATGATCGCCTTCGGCGTCATCGGCCTCCTTCTCTACAAGAAGAAGCGACCCGCGACCCAGTAGTGCTCACATCGCATCAGCGAGGTACACCGGCTTATCCGTGGGCTTCCCGCATATGACGCACACGCCCTCGAACTTCTCGCCGTCTATGGGCGTTCCCAGGATGTTCTTGTTGGACCTGGTCTCGATCTCGCGCCCGCAGTCCTCGCCGCCACACCATCCGGTCTTGATCAGCTTCCCCGGAAGGTTATCCAGGGTGTCGACCGTGACGGTGTTGGCGTCCATCTCCTTCTGAATCATGTCCAGCATGTCCACCGCGATGGTCGAGAGCAGCTTCCGGACATCGTCCACGACATGCGTCCTCGGGTGCAGGGACTTCTCGCCCGTGTCCCTCCTGACGAACGTGACCTGCTCCTTCTCCATGTCCCTGAGGCCCAGCTCGAGCCTGAGCGGCACGCCCTTGAGCTCCCAGTCGTAGTACTTCGCCCCCGGCCTCAGGTCCCGCTCGTCCAGGTGCGTCCTGAACCCCGCGTCCCTGAGCTCCTTCTGGAGTTGCCGGGCCTCCTCGGTGACCTGGTCGACCGCGCCCTTGGCGAGGACCGGTATGATGACGACCTGCATGGTCGCGATGTCCGGCGGGAGCACGAGTCCCTTGTCGTCCCCATGGAGGGCGACGATGGCCCCGACGAGCCTCTCGCTCATGCCATAGGTCGTCTGGTGGACGTGCTTGTGCTCGCCTTTCTCGTCCTCGTACTTTATGTCGTACGGCTTTGAGAAGTTCTCCCTGTACTGGTGTATCGAACCGAGCTGCAGACTCCTGCCAGAAGGCAGGAGCGTGTCTATTCCGACCGTATAGAACGCGCCCGGGAACTTGTCCCATTCCGTGCGCTTGAGGAGCTTGTAGGGTATGCACAACTTCTTGGACAGGCGGGCCATGATCGCGTAGTCCTCCTTGACCTGCCTCTCCGCGTCTTCGAGGTCCGCGTGGCATGTGTGAGACTCGAAGAAGTGTATCTCCCTGACTCTGATGAACGCCCGCGTCTGCTTCGTCTCGTACCTGAAGGTGTTCACTATCTGGTAAGTCTTGAGGGGCAGGTCCGCATGTGACCTCACCCATATGGCGAACATCGGGTACATGGCCGTCTCGCTCGTCGGCCTGAGCAGGAGCTTCACGTCGAGG
>JAABQR010000198.1 GCA_011391345.1 Methanobacteriota archaeon
TTGGACCACAGAGGGAACCTGTCGGTCGTCCCCGTGAACTCATCGTGCTACACGACCGGTATCGGGCTGATTCTCCACTCGGTCCTCCCGCTGTCGAACGGCACGCTTGCGTTCACCCTCGATTCGAGTCTGGGGATAGTCGAGAGCGGATTCGCGGGCAGCATGACCGATTGGCTGAAGGAGAACAGCCTGGCAGTAGCGGTCACTGGCACAGTGATCGCTGCATGCCTGATCATCAGCCTCCATGTCTTGCTGCGGCGCAGGCGGTTCAGAAGGGATGGCCTCGGGGACAAGGACTCCGGGAAAGATCTCTGAGCGGTCACACCCATATCGCGTGCCGCTTCCTCATCGACCCCTCGCCCTGGCCTAGCTTCTCCATCAGCCGGGCGACGATGCTGTCGAGATATATCAGCGTGGCGTTCTCGAAAAGCGTGCCTAGGGGTGCCAGCCTGCGTCTGTCGTCGTCCTTCGGCGGGTGGATCAGAATGACCACGTTGGACGCGCTCGCGAGCTTCGAGTGCGCGTTGGCGGTGACCGTGATGACCCTCGCTCCGACCCTTCGGACGATGTTCGCAGTCTGGACCGCGGACATCGTCTCGCCGGTGTGGGATACGATGATGACCAGGTGTCCTTCCTCCACGATCGGGGTGATGGTCTCACCCACGAAGTACACCTCGAGCCCCATCTGGACCAGTCTGATGGCGAAGGCCTTGGCAATCAGGCCTGAGCGGCCGACGCCGTAGATGAAGACCTTCCTAGCACCGATGATCGCGTCGACGAACTCGTCAGTACCCTCTATCTCGTTCTCGAGGGTCTGCGCGACCATCTTCACGATGTACTCAGTGCTCTCTTTCATCTCGATCCGGTCTTCTCCTTCTTGTTGTTTGTCTCCTTGACCTCTTTGGAGACCCTCTTCGAGAGCACCCTCTCGAGTATGACCTTCATGTACATCGCGTCGTGCTCGAGCAGCGGTGAGCCGGATATGATGGTGATCGGGTCGTTCCTGTCGACCATGGCTTCGGCCAGAGGTTCGAACCGCAGGTCCCCCTTCTTGATGGAGGTGTATCTCTTCTCGTTGCCGTTCTCGTGTTCGACGCCCGAGAAGTGGGTGTAGTACTCGCCGCCAGTGAAGTCAGCAACCGTATCGAGGAGCTCGTCGAAGTCCTTCGGCTCCTTGAGTTTCCCGTGCTCGCGCGCATGGTAGTGGGCGAAGTTCACGACGGGGACAACGCCATCGACCTCCTTGCACAGTTTGACCACTTCTGGAAGCGACCCGAATATCTCCCTGCGGCCGCTGAGCTCGAGGCCGATGGGCGCTTTGATCTTCTGCTTCTTGTACCAGGCCGCGAGTTCCGTGATCCTTCCCTTGATGCGTTTGTGGGCGGTCTTGTCGTCGATGTCCCCATACAGTCCCAGATGAGTGACGACCATGGACCCTCCGAGGGCCTTGGCGATTATGCCCCCCCACCTGATCGAATCCATGCTCTTGAACGACAATTCTCCCTCGCTGACAAGGTCCATGTAATACGGGGTGTGGATGGACATGGCGACATCGAGCTCGTCGGCCATGACCTTGAGCTTCTTGAGGTCGGTGTAGTTGACCGCCAGGCCGCTCGTGAGGGCGACGAGGGTGTCCTCGGCCTTTATGGGCGTGTCGAGGTCGTATATGACCTCCTCCTTTGCGCCCTTCTTGCGGACAATCTCTATGACCATGTCGCTGACGAGGTCTATGGGCATCTGTCCGACTTCCTCGGGTTCTGCGGTCCGCTCTTGGACGCTTGCCCTCACGAGCTGCGTCTCAAGAGCCGTAAGGCCTAGGTGGTGGACGTCCTCTATCCCGTCCTTCAATGTGCGTCCTTTGCAGGAGAGTGGAATGCCTGCAGGACCAAAACGTATCATCAGAGACCCCCGCTCCGAGCTGGGTTTTCGGTGTATGCCTTATGGCGTATATATCTTCTCTTCGATGTCTATTATTGCGTGTATGCGCCTGGCAGCCCCTCCGCTCGCGTTCCCTGCGCGGCGTGGCCAGCGTCCTCGGGCCAGCACACTGGGCATATCCAAAGCTTTATAAACGGTTCCCCCATTTACACGCCTGCTCTCTGGTTGTCGGAGGAGTCAGATATGGGTAAGAATATGAATAAAACGAATCCCAACCTCGTAGCCCTGGTCATGCGTCTCAAGGACGCTAGCAGGACGAACGAGGCACCTGTCTGGCGAGACATCGCAGTGCGCCTTGAGGGCCCGCAGAGCCGCTGGGCCGAGGTGAACGTCGGGAAGCTGCAACGCTATGCGGCCGAGAACGACGTCATCGTCATCCCCGGGAAGCTCCTGGGGGCAGGCGAACTCGCGAAGAAGCTCACCGTCGCGTCGTACAGGTCATCGGGACAGGCGAAGGACAAGGTCGAGAATGCAGGCGGGACGAGCATGTCCATTGAGGAGCTCTTGGCGAAGCACCCCAAGGGCTCGAAGATCAAGCTCATGGGGTGAAAGCCTTGGCGGTAATCGATGCTGACGGACTCGTACTGGGAAGGCTTGGCACTCATGTCGCCAAGCGGCTGCTGAGCGGCGAGGATATATTCATCATCAACGCCGAGAAGGCCATCATATCCGGGAACAAGGTCCAGCTGCTCGCGTTCTACAAGAACAGGCGGGAGAGGGGCACTAGGAACCACGGGCCGTTCTACCCGCGCTCAGCTGACGCGATACTCAAGAGGACTGTAAGGGGCATGCTCGAGCACAGGAAGCCTTCGGGCCGAGCGGCCTACAGGAGGCTCAAGGTGTACGTCGGGGTGCCGAGGGAGCTCAAGGCGGAGAAGGCCGAGACCCTCGAGAGCGCCAAGAAGCCACAGCTGGCTAAGTACACGACCCTGGGCGCGATATCCAAGGAGCTCGGGTCCACAAGGGAGGCTCGCACATGAAGGTCGTAGTTGCCAGTGGCAAGAGGAAGAGCGCCGTCGCGAGGGCGAGCGTGCGCAAGGGCAAGGGACTGATCAGGATCAACAGCGTCCCGGTCGAGATATTCGAGCCGTCCCTTGCTAGGACGAAGATCATGGAGCCGCTGACGCTCGCGGGCGACCGTACCGCGAAGGTCGACATCGAGGTCAACGTCCAGGGCGGAGGCATAATGGGGCAGGCCACCGCGTCGAGGACCGCGATCGCGAAGGGCATGGTACAGTTCCTGGATGACAAGGACCTCGAGTCGATTTTCATGAGGTACGACCGCTCGCTCCTCGTGTCCGATCCGAGGAGGAAGCTGCCCAAGAAGCCCCTTGGCAGAGGTGCCAGGAAGAAGCGGCAGAAATCGTACAGGTGATGCGAAGATGATCATACCTGTCAGATGCTTCACATGTGGGAAGGTCATAGGCAGTGCCTTCGAGGAGTTCGTGAAGAGGGTCGAGATGGGGGAGCCGCCGAGGGACGTCCTCGACGCGCTCCATCTGGACCGCTACTGCTGCCGCAGGATGATCCTGACCCACGCAAACCTGATAGACGAGGTCGCGCCCTACTAAGGGCGCCCTCGGCAACCATTTCTTAAAAAGGGCCCGTGGGGTAGCTTGGTATCCTTCTAGCTTGGGGTGCTAGTGACTCGCGTTCAAATCGCGACGGGCCCACTCCCCGACGATGACGACATTCAGTGTTTGTGGTTGTTCTGGCCGTTTGCGGCCTTCCTCAGGAGCGTGACCATGACCGTCCCCTTCGTGTAGTCTCCTTGGACCAAGTTCTCTGCCCAGACGAGACCGCCGCACGCCCTGGCGATCTTGCGCACGACATGAAGGCCGAGGCCGGTGCCAGTGACGCCCGAGTCACCTCGGAAGTATCTCTCGAAGACCTTCTCCTTCTCGTGATCGGGTATGCCCTTACCATGGTCCGATATGCTGATTGACCAGTAGTCGGCCCCCTTGTGCGTGGCGGACTCTATCTTCAAGTCTATCCGTACCTCGCCCGAAGGGTCGAACTTGATGGCGTTCGTCAGCAGGTTCACGAACAACCTCGTGAGGAGCGTGCTCCCCTCGACGTAGCAGGTGGTCGCGGGCCTGTCGATGTTGACGGTGACCTTCCTCTCTGAGTACATCCTCTTGGCATCCTCTACCGCCTCTGCCACGACGCCACAGACATCGGTCGCTTCCCGGCACTCGCTCTCTCCC
>JAABQR010000199.1 GCA_011391345.1 Methanobacteriota archaeon
CCTCTTGAGCTTTGACTGACGGACCGGAGTAGCATCCGGAAGGCATCCTGCTATGGACCGTGAGCCTCTCCTGGTTGTGCTCGACCTCGACAAGGGGCGGTAGCCTTCCCTGCATCGCGACCTCGCCGTCCACCATTGCGAGCCCCCCGATCATCCCGGGGACGCCCTTGAAAGGGTCGAAGCATGTCTTGAGCGAAGATGTGCCGTGTACGCGGTTCCCTATCGCGGTCGCCAGCGCGTCCGCGAGTATGGCCGAGTCGGCCATCGCGAGGGCCACATCGGAGTCTCCCAGGCTTATCGAGTGTCCGAGTCTGCCGCTAGATGTGCATACGCCGAGGATGCCATCCGTGGGCTCGAGCCTCAGCGCGAACGCGGTCCCGGCCCCGGGTTCGTGGAAGGCCTCCATGGTCGCGGGGTTGTCCAGGATGAGTGCGACATCGCCCCCGTTGTCCACCCAGCCGTGGGTGCATCCCTTCGCGACCATCGCCTCCAGCGCCACCTGGGCGATGGCACCAGCGACCGTCGCCATGGGTCCGACGCCCGCGACGGACGCGGCCTCGCACATGCGCTTGACGACCGGTCCGGGGTCCTCGGGGGCATATGGCTCCATCGTGACGAGGAAGAACTGGTCCTTGCGGACCTGTCTCTCGATCTCCCTCCTCGCGGCCTTGATGGCGTCGACCGCCGATTCGACGAACGTGCCTTCGGCTCCGATAGTGGCTGCCGTCTCGGCGATCTCGACCTTCGCACGCACGAATGCCATCTCAGATCAGTATCTCCATCGCCCTCGGCGGGCAGGCGTCTATGCACACGCCGCACGCCACGCACTTGTCCTCGTTGAAGCTGACCTTGCCGGTCTTGAGATCCATCGTGAGCGCCTTCGTCGGGCATATCGAGACGCACATGCCGCAGTGGGTGCACGCCTCGTCGTCCCTACGCACGCCCTCCTTGATGGGCCTCACGCCGACGCCGTTGGCCTTGAGGTAGTCTATGCCGCCTCTGATGTCATCGGCCTTCCCTGAGAGCTCGAGCACCATCTTCCCGCCTACCTCGTCTATCTCTGCCCTGAGTATGTTGACGAGCAGATGGTGTTTCGCGATCAGGTTGTGTGTTATCGGCTGGTTCGAAGCCTCTGGGCTGAAAGTAAGCACTACCTTGGTCTTCATCTAGGTCGCCTCCCTCTCGGTCCTCACATCCAGGGTCCTCAGGGGCCGGTCCTTGGGGAAGCTCTGGACAGGCTCCTGGATCGTGAACTCGCCCTTCAGTATCCAGCTCTTGAGCACCTCGGACACCTGCCTCGCCTTGTACATGCTCGACAGCGGCGATGTCGGGACCTGCTTCCCTTTGATGTCGATGTCTCCGGACCTCAGCTCCGCGTATGACACCTCTCTGAGCACAGGTCTGGACCTGGTCGGCTGGCTGTAGTCGAAGACCGCGGCGAGTATGTCATTGTTAGTGACCGCGCAGCATCTGGCCATGTCCTCGTCCAGTATCGGTATAGGGACGCCGATGCCGATGCCCAGCGACGAGCCGTACCTGGTGAATGTCAGGCCCTTGAGGAACTCCGGGTTCATCTGCTTCAGGTCGCCTATGACGGCGAGCGTGCCGGCGGGCCTCTTGGGGACGCCGTTGGGAGTCCTGGGCGCACCCGGGTTGAACTGCGTGCCCTCCCACATGACGTATCCCTGTGTGCCGCCGAGGAATATCCTGGTGCCGATGCCTATGGTCCTGTAATAGGGGTCGTTCATGAGTGGGGAGAGCTCCCCTGCGCTGCTGAAGGTCGCGTTCCCGAACTCCGGGAGCAACTTGCCCATGTATGTGTACAGCGTCTTCGCCGAGGAGTTCGTCGCGACCGCGTAGTTCTGGTACGCGTTCCTGACGTTCATCAGCACGGCCTGGTTCACGGTCCTAAGGCTGACGTACGTGTCGATCTCCTTCCTCGGGTAGCAGTCCGTCCCGTGTCCGGTCGCCCTGAGTCTCACGGCCTTGCCTCGGACCAGGTCCTCGATCACGTGCGCGCCGCCGTGCATCATGTTGTTGGTCTCATCCAGCGCCGTCGCGCCGATGTATCCGTCGACGGCGGCTAGTCCCGCCTGGGCGGGCACGCCGTCGAGCCATATCTTCTGCATCTTGATGGGCGGGTCCGCGTGGCCGAAGTTGATGTACGCGCCCGAGGAGCACATCGCGCCGAACGTGCCGGTCGTGACCACGTCGACCTCCCGGGCAGCCTTCTTGACACCATTGGCCTTCACGTACTCCTTGAACTCGCTCGCGGTCATGACGACGACGTCGCCGTCTGCGATCTTCCGTCTGATGTCGTCGTAGCTCTTGCCCTTCTTTCCCGCGTTCTTCGCCTTCGCGCTCAGATGAGTCCCTCCCTGTACGCCAGCTCCGCGTTCAGCACCGACCCTCCGGCACCGCCTCTGATCGTGTTGTGAACGAGCAGGTAGAACCTCAGCCGGTCCTTGCCGACGCGGATCCTTCCGACGGTCACGGCCATGCCCTTCGCCCTGGCCGGCTCACCCGCGTTCGCGTCCAGCTTGGGCTGCGGCCTGTCCTGCTCTCGCCTGACGATGATGGGTTTCAGGGGCGCGGTCGGGAGACCAAGCTCCTGAGGCCTACCCCTGAACTCCGAGAGGGTCTTTGCGATCCTGTCGGCGTCTGGCATGTCCTTGTGATGTATGAACACCGCTTCGAGGTGCCCATCCCTGGTGGCCACGCGGGCACAGCTCGCCTCTATGCTGATGGGCGCGTCCACGAACCTTCCGTTGCTGAAGCCCCCGAGGATCTTCCTGCCCTCCGAGCCCATCTTCTCCTCCTCGCTCTTGATGTGCGGGAGCACGTTGCCTAGTATGTCCAGCGAAGACACGCCTGGATATCCGGCGCCGGACAGCGCCTGATAGGTCGCGACACATATGTCCGTGAACTTGAATGCGTCCACGAGCGGCTTCAGGCCCAGGGCCAGCCCTGTCACGGAGCAGTTGGCGTTCGTGACGATGTATCCCCCCTTCCTCCTGCGCTGCCTCTGTGCTTCTATGGCCGCGAGGTGGTCAGGGTTGATCTCGGGGAGAAGGATAGGTGTGTCCGGGTCAGTCCTGTGGGACGACGCGTTCGAGTAGACCGCCAACCCCGCCTCGGCGCACGCATCTTCCACGGGTCCAGCCACCTCAGAGGGGAGGCCGCTGAATACGACCTCGACGCCCTCCTTGGCCAGGGCTGCGGCGTCCGTGACGGTGATGGTCTTCGAGCCGAGGCTCGGGTTGAGCTCGATGTCCGGCAGTTTCCATATATCCGACAGTCTCTTGCCTTCGGACCTGTCCGAGGCGCAGTATGCGACTACGTCGAAGTATGGGTGTCCGTCGAGCATGTGCGAGAACCTCTGGCCGATCATGCCGCTCGAGCCGAGTATGGCTGCCCTCTTCTTGGTCATCGATGTCACGACTCCGTCTGTCTTCTTGCTGATTCCATCAAACTGATGAACTTGTCGTGGTCTGTGGATGCGGAGGCGTCCTTCAGCTCCGCCAGGGCCCGCTCCGCCGCTTCGACCATCTGCCTCGTGTGGGGGTTCAGGGCCTGGATGTCGTGGTAGGTCCTCCTGCTCTCGTTGGAGACCTCCTTCGCGAGCTCAGCCAGCTTCGCGAACGACGTGCCCTGTACTTCCTTCAGCTCCGAGGTCTTCTTGCCCGAGGACCCGAGGGCTGATCCGAACATCAGTGCCGTGAGGTGCGACAGTCCCAGGATGTACGCCATCATGTGGTCGTGCTCCTCAAGGTACAGTTCTGCCACCCTCGCGCCGGCATCACTGAACATCTTCTTCGCGCGGTCTGTCGCTTCCCTGTTGCCACAGTCGCACACGACCACGTTCAGACCCATCGGCGACGGCGCCCTCGGCCCGAACATCGGATGCACGCTCGCGATCATGGTCCCGCTGGCCGCTGCCTGCCTGAGCGTGTTCGATATGTGTGATTTGATGCTGCAGATGTCCAGCACGAGCCCCTCCGGGTGCGCGGCCAGGACCATGCTGAGCTCCTCGCAGCACACGCCCAGAGGACTCGCGACGATTATGATGTCTGATTCAGCCACAGCAGCGCTCAGTACCTTCGCGTTCGAGTAG
>JAABQR010000212.1 GCA_011391345.1 Methanobacteriota archaeon
GGCGAGGTCCTCATGGTCTTGAACACCGCAACGGGTTTGCCAGACTGGACCAGCATCGTCTCGTCGTCCTCGAGGCGTTTCAGGGTCTCCACTATGGCGTCGTAGCACTCCCAGTTCCTGGCCGCCTTTCCGGTTCCGCCATATATGATGAGCTCCTCGGGCTTCTCGGCGTTCTCAAGGTTGTTCTGGAGCATCCTCAGTATCGCTTCCTGTCTCCAACCCTTGCACACGAGTTCCGTGCCTCTGCGGGCCTTCACGTTCTTCATCTCGGTCGGTCACTAAGGCGCCTATCCTGATAATAGGTTTTTTCCCTCGACCCAGAGGGGGGGAGCCTTTATCATGGGGTCGGTACATGACCACGACGTAATGTTCGATATTCCCACCGTGCTCACGGCCGACGAGATACTGGACAAGGCCTTCAAGCGCGCCTCCAAGATAGAACACATAGGGGTCACGAGGCTCGAGACCGTGAGGGAGATCAACATCGCGAAGCTGAAGTCCTCGAGCGACACCATCGTCACCACGATGGGCAAGTACGTGAAGGCCTTCCCCAGCATAGGTAAGCTCAACCCATTCTACTCAGAACTCATAGACATGGCTGTGGGCACGGACAAGGTCAGGAAATCCTTGGGTGCGATTGACTGGTCGAGGGGTCAGGTAGCCAAGATATCCAAGCAGGCCGTGAGGGACATCGCCGTCGCTGAGAGGATCGACTGGATAGATGAGCTCAGGCGGGCGGCGTACGGGCGCATATCATCGGTCGTGAAGCAGGTGTCGAAGGAGCTCGACTTCCTGGCGGTCGCGCGGAACAAGATACGCAAGTTCCCGACGGTGTCTCCTGATGACCCCACGATCGTCATCGCTGGCGCGCCGAACGTAGGCAAGAGCCAGCTCATAGGTCGCATATCCACAGCGAAGCCCCGCGTGGCCGTGTACCCGTTCACCACCCAGGAGATATCCGTGGGCATGTTCGAGCGGAAGTATCTGAGGTATCAGGTCATCGACACGCCCGGGCTGCTGGACCGACCTTTTGACCAGAGGAACGCCATCGAGCTCAGGGCGATATTGGCCCTGAGACACCTCGCGGACGCGATCGTCTTCGTGGTCGACCCGTCGGAGACGTGCGGGTACCGCATGCCGGAGCAGGAGCACCTGCTGCAAGAGATACAGACCGAGTTCAAAGGGATCCCGATCTTCTCGGTCGAGAACAAGGTGGACATCGTATCCAGCGGTTCCGATAGACGGAAGATCTCGGCTGAGACGGGCCAAGGGGTCGAGGAGCTGGTCGGCGAGATCGTCGCGGTGATGCGAAAAATGGCGGAAGAGGCCACTCAGGTGTGAGAGCCTCCTCCATGGAAGCGGTTGCTTCACGCCTTGAACCGTATGTTCACGCGTGATCCTTCAGTTGCGCCCAGGCGGTCCAAGTCTGATTTGGACATCCATATCTCTGCAGGCTTCACGGATTCTGTGGGCTTGACCTGCACATCAGCTCTCTTGTCCATGTGGACCACGTGTGCGGACTGTCCTGATCGCAGGCCATGTTGTTCAAGCAGCTCTTCGTGGAGCAGCACGACGCCCGCCGCGAGGTCTGATGCGGCCCTTGCGCGCAGCCTTCTTGTGGACGTATAGGCGCCTGATAGCGCCTCGTTCTCGCGTCTGAGCTCTTGCGAGACCCTCTTCCTCAGCTCTTCGGTGGTCGTTCCCTCCGATGGTCTGATCCTGTCCGCTACCTTGCGGGCGGTCTCGTCGCTCGCGCCGGCCTTCCGTATGGACTCTTCCAGCTTCCGCCGGTCGAATTCCTGCAGCTCGCCAGAACGCTTCTTAATCCTCGCCGTCTCCTCACCTCCCGTGAATTCTATTCTAGCTCCTCTGTCTTAAGTGTTTGCGCCGTTAACGCCATCGCGAGGTCCGGACCGGGCTTAGCAACACTTATAGTGACACGAGGTGATTCGCCGCCGGGATAGCACCTAACCACTCCGTCTAGAGATTGATGTCCAGTCATTCTTCCGGGCGGGCGGTAGTAAGGGGGAGCGCAACACGGTAGGCGTTGTCTGCAGCAGGTCGATGCAGGAGTACTTCTCATCGCTCCAGCGTGAGGTCGATGCGTGCTACGAGGTGGTCCAGCGCGCACGCTCGAGGGGCTGCGACCCTGAGCTGCACGTGGAAATCCCTCAGGCCTCGGACCTCGCCGCGAGGGTGGAGAAGCTGTTGTATGAGTGGGAGGTCGAAGGAGTCGCCGACCGCATACGAGAGCTTGGGGTAGACCACAACAGGGAGGAGGTCTCCCTGATCATCGCGAAGGAGTACGCGAAGATGCCTGCGAAGACCGTCGAGTTCGCAATCGAGAGGGCTATAAGAGTCGGCCTGGCCGTGCTTACGGAGGGCATACTGGTCGCGCCTCTGGAAGGGATTGCGAGCGTATCGTTGAACAAGAACCCGGACGGCACCAATTATCTGACAGTGTTCTTCGCCGGGCCCATCAGGTCCGCGGGCGGTACGGGACAGGCCATGAGCGTGCTCATCGCGGACGTGGTCAGGCGCGAGCTCGGCATCGGTAGATACCTCCCGAGCACGGGAGAGGTGCAGAGGCTGAAGGAGGAGATACCGCTCTACAAGTCATGCCAGCACCTGCAGTACACCCCCACGAACGAGGAGATAGACCTCATCGCCCGGAATGTGCCCATATGCGTGGACGGCGAAGGGACCGAGGATGATGAGATTCAGGGGTTCAGGGACCTTCCCAGGGTCGCCACGAACAAGGTGCGGGGAGGCGCCTGTCTCGTGATAGCCGAGGGGCTGTGCCTCAAGGCTCCCAAGGTCCAGAAGCACGTCAAGCGCCTGGGCATTGACGGTTGGGAGTTCATAGGCGAGTTCCTGGACCTGAAGAAGAAGGGCGTGGAGGACGGAGGCCCAGAGATCACGCCGAGCTACAAGTTCCTCAAGGACCTCATCGCGGGCAGACCGGTCCTGTCCTATCCTTCGAGAGTGGGCGGGTTCAGGCTCAGGTACGGTCGGACCAGGGCCACAGGCCTCGCGGCCCTCGCCATGAATCCCGCCACCATGATGGTCCTGGACGACTTCGTCGCGATAGGGACCCAGGTCAAGGTTGAGCGTCCTGGTAAGGCCGGGGCGATGACTCCGTGCGGTTCCATCGAGGGACCGATAGTGCTCCTGCAGAACGGCGACGTGGTCCAGATAGACACTCCTGCGGAAGCGCTGACGGTCAAAGGCAAGGTCAAGGAGATCATCGATGTGGGCGAGATACTCATACCGTTCGGTGAGTTCGTGGAGAACAACCACCTCCTGATGCCCGCAGGATACTCGCTCGAGTGGCACCGGGAGGAGCTCCTGGCGAGGTGCGGCTCCCTCCCGGAGGACTGGATGGCCCCATCGTTCGAGCGTGCGGTCGAGATGAGCCGTGAGCTCAAGCTTCCGCTCCACCCGAAGTTCAATCTGTTCTGGTACGACCTTTCTCCAGAGGACGTGCTCCAGCTGAGGGGGCAGTTATCTGCAGCGAAGCTCGAGAATGACTCGCTGCACATTCCCGAGGACCAGGGATTGAAGACCCTCCTGGAGCGGCTTGGCGTGCCACACAGGGTCCAGGATGGCTCTTATGTGATCGAGGCGTGCAAGGACCAGCTCTTGCTCTGTCTGGGCCTCGAACCATCTGGCGGAGGCGTGAAGTGCAACGAGAACGTCCCACCAGAGGGCGCGAAGAGCCTGGAGATGGTGTCTTCTCTCTCCGGCGTCGAGGTGCGCGCACGTGCTGTGACGAGGATAGGTGCGAGGGTCGCGCGTCCAGAGAAGGCCAGGGAGAGGAGGATGAAGCCTCCGCCACACTGCCTGTTCCCCGTGGGCTTCGCAGGAGGACCACAGAGGCTGATCAGCGCGGCATCGGCGTCTGGGGAGGTCAGAATCGAGCTGGGCGAGCGCGTGTGCTCTGTGTGCGGCTCGAAGGGCTTCATGCCGAAGTGCAGGTGCGGTTCGCATACGAAGCCGACCGGGACATCCAGCCTCCAGAGCCTTCCGCTCTCCGACATGTTCGAGAAGGCCCTGACCTTCCTGGGGGAGAAGCACGCTCCCGAGGTGAAGGGTGTCCAGGGCATGATATCGAAGGACAAGACCCCTGAGCCGCTCGAGAAGGGCATATTGAGGTCCAAGTACGACCTGTTCGTGTTCAAGGACGGCACCATCAGGGTAGATGCGACGGACGTCCCTCTCACGCACTTCAGGCCGTCCGAGGTCGGGATCGACATCGAGACCGCGAAGAGGCTGGGATACGAGAGGGATCATGAAGGGAAGGAGCTGACCGACCCTGACCAGTTGCTCGAGATCAAGGTCCAGGACATCGTGGTCCCCGACTCGTGCGTCGACTACATCATCAACACGACGAGGTTCGTGGACGACCTTCTCCAGAGCTTCTACGGGCTCGAGCCGTTCTACGCAGTGGTCGCGAAACAGGACCTCGTGGGGCACCTGGTCGTGGGCCTCGCGCCTCACACTTCCGGGGGAGTGCTGGCCAGGATAGTCGGCTTCACTGGAGCGCATGTGGGCTACGCGCACCCGTTCTTCCACGCGGCCAAGAGGAGGAACTGCGACGGGGACGAGGACTCGATCATCATGCTCATGGACTGCCTCCTGAACTTCTCGAGGTCTTTCCTGCCGGAGAAGAGGGGAGGCCTTATGGATGCCCCCCTGGTGCTCACGACCAGGCTGGACCCGAACGAGATAGACAAGGAGGCGCACAACATGGATGTGTCATACGCCTACGGCCTCGATTTCTACAAGGCCACACAACGGTACGCGCACCCGAAGGAGGTGGAGTCCATGATGGACCTGATAGGGGGAAGGATCGGCACCGTGCTTCAGTACGAGGGGATGGGGTTCACGCACGAGGTCTCGGACATATCCGAGGGGCCGGTCATGTCCGCCTACACATCACTGGAGTCGATGGACGATAAGCTGGACGCGCAGATGTCCCTCGGCGTCAGGATCCGTGCCGTGGATGTCAAGGACGTCGCCCACAGGGTCATCACGAGACACCTCCTCCCAGACATCCAGGGAAGCCTGAAGAGGTTCACGGGGCAGCAATTGAGGTGCCCCAAGTGCAACTCCAAGTACCGCAGGATACCCCTGAGGGGCGCATGCTACTGCGGGAACAAACTCACCCTCACGGTACACGAGGCGGGTGTCAGCAAATACCTGGAGAAGGCGAAGGCCATAGGTATGACATATGGCGTGCCAGCTTACACCATCCAACGCATCGCGTTGCTGGAGAGCGCGATAAACTCGCTGTTCCAGTCTGACAAGGTGAAGAACTCGAAGCTCGACGAGTTCCTGTAAGGCTCATTCCTCGAGCTTGGATATCTGCTCCCTGAGGTTCTCGAAGCGCTCCTCGAGCATCTTCAGCCCTCTTATCAGGAGGTCCTTGGCCGTGAGCCCGCCGTCAGTCTCGAACCTGAAGTGCAGTTTGGTCGGGTCCCCCTCGACCTTGATCACGCCAGCCTCGCAGACCTCCGTGCACGCGCCGCACAGGTTGCATCTCTCCGGGTGCTTCGCGACGACCTTCTTGTCCTCCTTCACGAGGACATCCTTGGGGCAGACATCGACGCAGCTGGCCCCGAGGTCGCACTTGTCGTGCTTGATCGTTATCTTGGCGCCGTACCTGTAGCCCGCGCCGAGCGCGGCCTGCCATTTGGCGTGCTGTCTCCCGGTCCCGAGCTCTGCCGTGGCGTACACGAGCAGGGCCTGGTCATCCGCGAGCTTGACAATCGGTACGAGGTCGTCCTTGACCCTGAACTTCTCGCTCCCGATGGGCTCCAGGTCGCCGGAGTACACTGTGCACGGGCCCTTCTTGTTGAGCGAGTACATGATCGTGCAGCTCGGGCATCCCTCGCCGTTGCAGCTGCACTTCGACCTGAAGACGAAAGTGTCGAGGTCGGTCGGGACTGGGATGAGCGACAGCCTGTGCGAGAGTATCTCGTCGAAGAGCGGCGTGATGCTCTCGTACGCCTGGCCACCCTCGTCCATGATTGGCCCCAGGTGGAATTCGACGTTGTCTATGGCCATCTTGGGCACATCGGACGTGACTGTCCTCCTGAGCGCGTTCACGAACGTCGGGTTCGTGTCTGTGATCACGAGCTGAGCCTTCGTAGGCGTCATCTCGACTATGTCGATCTTCATCTGATATCCCTACACTCTTCGGCCCCTTCTGCCGCCCTTCTTCTTGGTGCCATCGTGCGGTACAGGGGTGACGTCCTCGATCCTGCCTATCCTGAGCCCTGCTCTCGCGAGGCCCCTGATTGCGGCCTGAGCGCCTGGGCCAGGCGATGCGGACCTGTTGCCTCCGGGCGCACGCACCTTGACATGGATGCTGTCTATGCCCTTCTCCTTGGCGATCTCGGCGACCTTCTCCGCGGCCTTCATCGCCGCGTACGGAGACGCCTCGTCCTTGGCAGCCTTGACGACCATGCCACCAGTGGCCTTCGTGATGGTCTCGGCCCCGGTGATGTCCGTGACCGTGATGATGATGTTGTTGTAGCTTGCGTATACGTGAGCTATACCCCATTTGCCCATGCCATCATCCCTCCTGCTCTGGAGCCTCGGGGACCTCGGTCTCGGCCTCCTTCTCCTCCTTCAGCTCCGTCTTGATGATCTTGGCCAGTTTCGGCTTCGCGACCTTGATCTCGTTCTTCTCCTCGGGCTTGGTGGCCTCCGCGGCCTCCTTGATCTTCTGGAGGTCCTCGGGCTTAGGCCTTACAGGGTGCATGTCATTGGATATGGGCGATTTGGTGTGGTAGTCTATCTTCTCTTCCTCGCCCCTCTTGACCATGTAGCCTGGTATGGTGACCTTCCTGCCTGATATGGCAGCGTGACCGTGTACGATGAACTGCCTCGCCTGGTTGGGCGTGAACGCGAGTCCTTTGCGGTATATGACCGTCTGGAACCGCCTCTGGAGCACCGCCTCCGTGTTCAGGGAGAGCACGTCGTTGAGGGTCGCGCCCTCTGGCGGAAGGAGCGCGAGCTTCGCGCAGCGCTGGAGGAGTTCCTTCGTCTCCACTTCGGCCTGCTTGTCGCCGGTCCTCACGCGCGCCTGGAGGTCCCTGCTCTGAGCCCTGAGCGTCCTGATGAATGACTGGGCCCTCCACAGTTCCCTCTTGTTCTTGAGCCCGTACTTCATGAGGAGTTCGTTCTCTGCCTTGATCCTCTCGCCCTCCCACGGGTGGGACGGCTTCTCGTACTTCCTTCTGGAGAATTTAGGGTCGCCCATCGCTCACACTACTCCTTCTTCTCCGGCTCTGCCGTGGCCTGGGCCGGCCCTTCCTTCTTCCTCATGACTCCCATGGTCATGCCGGTCCTGCCGTTGGACCTTGTCCTCTGGCCCCGGACCTTGTGGCCGTTCTCGTGTCTGATGCCCTTGTAGCACCTGATCATCCTCATCATGTTGACGTCGTCGCGCTTGAAGAGCTCGACATCGACGCCTACTAGGTGCAAGTCGGCACCGCTGGACCAGTCGTTCTGCCTGTTGACCATCCAGTGGGGCACTTTCTCAGAGTAATCCGTGATGAGCTTCTCGAGCTCGGTAGTCTTCTCCTCAGGGAGGTCGCCCATTTTGACCTTCTTCGGGATCCCGGCCATCCTGGCGATGATCTCGGCGGTCCTCATGCCCACGCCCTTGACAGAGCTCAGTCCAATGACGACGTCCTTGTTGCCGTCGACATCGGTGTTGACGAGTCTGACTATGTACCTGAAGTTCTCGTCCCTCTTCTTCACGGGTGCCGAGGGTGCTGCCTGGGCCTTGTCGGCCTTCTCACCCTTTTCACCCTGTTTTCCCTTCTGTCCCTTGGGCTTGGGCTCCTTCTGTTCTGCCAAACGGTGACCTCCACGGCTCTGTGATTACAGTCAACTCCCGGACGCACAATGGCTGCTATCTGGGAAGTAATTCCCCGACACACTAAGGTGTATAAAACACTTATGCTCGTGACCTGTGACCGGTTATGTGTACGTTTCAGCGTGCCAGTCATCAAGTCTAGGTCTTCCGGTCCCTGCTCCTTCCCTTCTCCCTATCCGCGAACCTCACAGCCTCCGCCACTCCCTGGTCCAGGGTCACGGGGAGGATATTCGCCTCGTAGCCCATCCCCCTGAGTCTCTTGAACAGCTTTGATATCTGGGGCGGCTCCAAACCTGCCTTCTCCAGCACCGCGTCCTGCGTCATGAGCTCCGCCAGTCCGCCGTCGAACGCGACGCCGCCGTTCAGGAGGACGACCCTGTCCACGATCTCCGCGGCCGCCTCGAGGTCGTGCGTGGCTATGAGCATCGTCTTGCTCATGTTCCTCAGGAGTTCGATCAGACTGGACCGCGAGTGCGGATCCAGGCCTGCAGTAGGCTCGTCAAGGAGCAACAGGCTCGGCTCCATCGCCAGCACCCCGGCGATCGCGACCCTCTTCTTCATGCCGTGGCTGAGCCTGTGCGGCTTCCTCTTGGCCAGGTCCTCGATGGATGTGCTCCTGAGCGCTCTGGCGACCCTGTCCTCGACGCGGTCTAGGCTGAGGTTGACGGGCCCGAAGGCCACGTCCTCCTCGACGGTCGGCATGAATATCTGGTCGTCCGGGTCCTGGAACAGGAGGCCTATGTGGCGCCGGACTTGGTCTGCCGTCCGCTCATCGAGCCCCTCCTCCATGACTCTCACAGAACCGTGGAATGGCGTCCTGAATCCGGCCACCAAGTGCAGTAGCGTCGATTTGCCCGCCCCGTTCGGCCCTATCACGGCGACCTTCTCACCCTCTTCTATCGTGAGGTCGATCTCCTTCAATGCGGGCGTGCCGTCCTCGTACGTGAACGAGAGCGCCTTCACCTCAAGCACCTTCACTGGGACGCCCCCAGCTGAAGTATGACCAGGAGCGAGGAGAGGCAGGCGAACCATGCCATGAACGCGAAGTCCCGCGCCTTCAGACGCGAGGTCCGCATCTGCCTCATGTCCGTCCGGAAGCCCCTTGCCCTGAGCCCCTCGTATCCGTTGTCCGCCCTGGCAGAGGCCCTCACGAACACCATCCCTGCCGTGTAACTGATGATCCTGAACCCTCTGCCGTCAAAGAGTCCCCTCCCCACCTTGAACCCTCGCGCTGTTCTCGCAGTCTTCATCCTGGCCAACTCGTCGCCAAGGATGAGTATGTATTTGTATGTCAGCATCAGGAGCGTCGACACGAGTTTCGGGACCTTCAGCCTTCTCAGGCCAGAGAACAGCTCGTAAGTCTCCGTGCCGCTGGCCAGCACGAGGAGCGTGATCACGCAGGAGCTGGTCCTGGCCCACATGTCGAACCCGCGCTCGAGACCGGAGAACAGGAAGACGGAGACGGATGCCATGAGTATGAATGGGAGAGCTCCCAGGTACATCCTGACGAGGTGCCTGTATGGCACCTGGCTCATGGCTCCGAAGGACACCGCGAGCAGAAGGGACGCGAGGATGAGGTCTGTCCGCGTTAGGAGCGCGGTCGCCACGGCGAACACGACCGCTCCCACGATCTTCGCCCTCGGGTCCAACTTGCCGAGCCAGCTGGCTCTCGCATGCTCATCCAACTCCTCCGGCCTGGTATGGTGCCCGCGTACATGTGCGACTATCATTGGACATCATTCTGCTGGTCTTCCGGCTCGAAGGACCCTCATCATCCCGAGGCCTACCAGAGCCACGGCGACGAACCCGAGTATCCCTGCGAAGAGTGCCGCGAAGTAGTCCTCTCCATAGGTGAACGGTGATGTCAGCAGCGGTTCGGGCTCCCCGACGCCAGCATCCTCCATCGTCTTCTCGAGCCCGTCCGCTCCCTCGCTTGAATAGATGAAGTAGAGCGGCAGCGCAAGCGCGAAGGCGATCAATATGGCCGCCGTCGCTTGGGCGATCCTGGACGATAGTATGCCCTTGATCCCCATCGTCGTCACTGGCCTGCTGGTCGTGGACTTGAACATCTCAGGCGCGACCTTGAGCACATACGCGGCCACGCCGACCGTGATGATCGCCTCGCCCACGCCGATGACCGCGTGGTATCCGAGCATCGCTGGTACCGACACGGTCGCGGCGATGCCGTATGCGCCATCGGATATTGCGTAGCTGACGGCCAGCTCGGCCGCGCATGCGGCGGAGGCGATGAGCACGGATGCCCATGCGCCCGCGCCGATGGCGAATGCCTCGCCCGCGGTGAACGTCTTGCCCGGCTGCACCTCTCCCCTGGAGAGGAGCGGCTTGAGCATCGTGTAGACGCCCCAGCCCATGAGGGGTGCGATGATGGCCATGTTGACGGCGTTCAGGCCGAATGCGGTCAGCCCGCCGTCCCCGAACATGAGCGCCTGTATCAGGAGTATCACGGTCATGCCGACGATTGCGATGACCGGGCCCACCATGATGGCGAACAGGGCGCCACCGATGAGGTGGCCAGTGGTCCCTCCGCCGATGGGGAAGTTGAGCATCTGCGCGACGAAGATGCCTGCGCAGAGCACGGCTATCCTGGGGAGGTCCTTGTCCTTGATCCTTCTTCCAGACATGTATATCGCAATGGCTGCGATGACTGCGAATTCCAGCCAACCCAGGCCTGCTATCAGAGGGTCCATCAATCCGTCTGGGATGTGCATCTCGTCAATCTCCTGTAATACGAATTCGAACTTTCGTAATACGGGAATGTGGGTCCACTATTTATTGCCTGCGGATGACGCGTCGTAACGCGTCAGAAGGGTTATGACGGCCCTCGCCTTTCTATCCACCATGGCGGGGAAGACGCGAGTGTCGCTGAGCATCCAGTCAGACCTCATGAAGGAATTCGATTCCGTCGCTGAGAGCCTCGGCCATCCGACAAGGTCGAAGGCCGTGAGCGAGGCCATGAGGGAGTTCGTCTCCTTGAAGAGGTGGGACATGGCGAAGAAGGGAGTTGTCCCGGGCGTGATCCTCGTCACGTACGACCATCACGCCGGAGGCGTGAACGAGGCGCTGACTGAGCTGCAACATGACCACCACGACGTCGTGGGAGCGACGATGCACATACACCTCACAAAGCACACGTGCCTTGAGGTCATCTCGTTCGAGGGGGAGGCGGAAAGGGTCCGCTCACTCGCGACAATGCTGCAGTCTCAGAAGGGTGTCCTCAGTCTCAAGGTCGTCACTGCACCCTCATTGTGACCGCCCAACTCGAGTATCTTTAAAAAGGCACACTGAACGGTGTGATCGTCGTTTGATTGCGCAGAAAAGTGATGGTTCTGCGGAAGGGTCCCAGGTCCTCAGTGTCCGCCTATCAGGATGAGTGCGATTGCAGTAGCGAGCCCCGCGATGACGAACCTCAGGCCCGTGTAGACGAGCATCTCCTTGATCAGGCTGCCGAGGTACGCCCCGAGCACGAACAGTAACGCGAGAGTCATGACGGTCGCCGTAGCGACTGCCTCGTCGAGCCCCATGAAGTAGAACGGCACGAGCGGGACGAACGCCGCCAAGAGGGGCGCGATCCCGTGGGCGAAGGCGCTGACGATCACGCTCACGTTCATTGCCTCCTTGCGAGTCCCCTCGACGGCGCACAGCATCGCCTTCTCGAGGTGTCTGTGGCTCAGCAGGTGTTCGACCCTCTCAGCCTCATATGCCCCGACGGCGCTGGACACCGCCAGCGCGACGCCGCCAGCGACCCCCGCGCCCAGTATGAGCTGCTTCGCGAGTTCCGGATGCACGCTAGCCTCGGCGACGTACGCGCCGAGGATGACACCCAGGATCGTGAGCGCGCCGTCGAACGCGCCTATGACGAAATATCTCCTAGCGATGGCGCCGGACTTCGTCAGCTCGAAGTGGAACCTGAGTTTCTTGAGCCTCTCCTTGAAGGTGATCATCTGACACTCACTCTTGGTCGAGCGCCTTCCTGACGGCCTCTACCGCCGAATCCAAGGCCTGCTCGATCTTGCTGGCGTCCGGACCCCCGCCCTGGGCGAAGTCCTGCTTCCCCCCTCCTGAGCCTCCCACTATGGTCATGGCGGCTGACACGAGGGTCTTGCAGTCGAGGGACAGGTCCTGGCTCCTGGCCACGATGACCTTGGCCCCTCCCTGGTCCGAGCCGAGCACCGCCACCGTCTTCGGCTGGGCTATGATCTGCTTCGCGAGGCTCACGAGGTGCTTCATGTCCTCGGACTGCATGTGCCTCACGATCCTGACGTCCTTGACATGGATGGCCTTCTTGACGAGGTCCTCTACGGTCTCGCCCACCAGCCCCTTCTTCACGGAGTCGAGGCCCTTCCTGAGGTCCTTCCAGTCGGTGATGAGTTTGTCGACTGCGACACCGAGTCCTTCCGGCGTCGTGTTCAACTTGACGCTGGCGTCCTTGACCGTGTCCCAGACGGACATCATCTTCTCCACGGCCGACATGCCGGACGCGAACTCCAGCCTGACGACCCCGTCCTGGATGCGTTTGGTCTGGAGTATCTTGATGGCGCCTACCTCGAGCGTGTTCTTGCAGTGTATGCCGCCGCAGGCCTCGACATCGAAGTCCCCGATCCTGACGACCCTTAGCTCCTTCCCCGGGACGGCGCCTCCCTGGTACAGTCTGAAGCCGTGCCTCTTCTCGGCGACGTTCCTCTCCATGAAAGTGCTCTGGACCTTGATGCCCGCCAGCACGGTCTCGTTAGATATCTTCTCGATCCTCTCGAGCTCGTCGTGGGTGAGGTCCGCGTAGTGCGTGATGTCGAGCCTGGCGAGGTCGGCCGCCTTATGCGCCCCTGTCTGCCAGATATGGTTCCCGAGGACCTTCCTGGCGGCCCCGTTGATGATGTGCGTCGCGGTGTGGTGCCTCTGTAGACGCCTCCGGCGTGGCTCGTCTATCGTGCAAGTGATGAGCTTCCCGGCCTTGGCCTGCATCTCGCCCTCGACCTTGTGTACCACGACGTTCCCGATCTTGTCCACATGGACGACCTTCATGTCCTTCATGGTGCCAGTATCGCTCTCTTGGCCTCCGCCCTCAGCGTAGAAGTAGGATTTGTCGAGCACGACGAGGTCCCCCACGACCGCAAGCACCTTCGCCCTGAACTTGTACTTGTACGAGTCCTTGTAGAACAGCTGCTTCGTGGCAGGCAGGTCCTTGGGGAGCTCGATGTGCGCCTCCTCCTCCGCCGTTTCCTTTGACTTTGCGTGTCTGGCGGCGACCTGCTTGTAGAAGTCGTCCGGGACCGTGACCTTGGACGACGCGAACTCGGCCACGACCTCGGGGTTGAGCCCGTGGGAGTCGTAGAGCTCGATGAGGTCCTCGGTCGAGATGGTCTTGGCCTGGTGCGCCAGCGAGTCCTCGAGCCTCTTCACGATCCCCTTGCCCTTCGTGAGCGTCTCGCCGTACTTGTCCTGCTCGACATCGACGAGCTTCAGTATCTCGTCCCTGTTCTCCTTCAGGTCCGGGAAGTCCTTCGCGAAGTGGT
>JAABQR010000201.1 GCA_011391345.1 Methanobacteriota archaeon
GAACAGCACACCCTCATGGGCAGGTACAGGCCCGACGGATATGGTGTACGAAGACGAATGACCGTCTTCATCAGATATGACGATCTTGACGTAGCCGTCGCCTTCGTCTTCACCCCAGTTGTATACTTCACCCCACACGCGGACAGAACCGCCCGACGTGTCAGTCGGTGACAAGTAGAGGTACCTGGCCGAAGCACTCAGATAAGGATCATCCTTGTGAAGTGTGTAGTATGCGAAGATCGATGCGAAAATGACGACAATCACTATCACCAGGACTAGGAACACTGCCCGTCTGCTGTTCTCTATTCGGCCCAGCCGTCCTCTGGATGGCACTCGCATCACCGTGGCAGCCGGCCGCGGACGTCTGGCGAAGGCCGCTGGATCGGTCTGCCTCAGAATGAACCTGCAGTTGCCGCAGAGTCTCGTCCCAGGCGGGTTCTCGCTCCCGCAGTGGCTGCACTTCAACTAGCCATCTCCCCTGACCACGCGTTCTGACGCGCTAGTAGCCTCTGTGGCTCCTCATCCGCGCAGCCCTGGATTTCGCAGCAGCCTTCTCCTTGCTGTCAATCACCAGGCCCACGCCAAGCAGGGCGATTCCACCGAAGAATAGCACCCACGTGAACAATCCCAGGACATCGGCGAAGATTCCCACAAGCACCATTGCCAACCCTATGAGGACCAGTAACAGCCTCATACCCGAACCACTCCCGCCCGGGCATGCGACTGAGAGATATTTCTAAGTTGCTGATACTTGAACAGCCCTAGGTATGCGCCACCAACATCAGCAGAAGAAGGTTTTTCAGGAGGCATCTAGCATAACACCCCTCAGGTGAGTCGATGCACGAGTACGAGGTCAGAAGGGGACAGTACGACAACGTCAAGGTAGACAGTCTCAAGAGATCCATGAAGGACATCTTCGGGAGCGTCGAGGAGAAGGACGGCAAGCTGTTCGTCTCCCACGGGGGGCTCAAGGAATTGTGGGCCTGGCCAGGCGAGAAGGGGAAGTCGCTCTGCGTCGACACGAAGATGGATCCCACGGTGGACAACGAGACCGCCCAGAAGACCATCAAGGCGTACAACACGTTCCTCGAGACCGTCACCGGGTACAACGCGAAGGAGCGGGGCAAGCGAGCCCAGAAAGCGGCCAAAGAGGGGAAGCCGTAGCCATACGGTACCCGCCGAACGGTCATGTTTATATATAACCACCCCATTCGGCACAGTTGCGATACCTGAGGCGGTATCGGCCAGACGCTGTTTGGGCAATGCCTCCGAGCAACCCATCACTCACGCCTTGAACAAGTTCTGTGGCGTGCACGAAGCGTCACGGCCGAGAAGTGATGCCTCGGACTGCGATCGTACCTCGGAGTACGTTCAGCCCGGTCTATCGCTTCAATGAAGAGGGAATGCAGATGCCGACAAGGAGAAGGCCAAAGCAAGGCTCAAGGGGCTACTCGCCAAGGAAGAGGGCGAGCAGCATAACCGCCAGAGTCACCACATGGCCAGCGTCCACGGGTGACGGGGTCAGGCTGCAGGGGTTCGCCGGATACAAGGCAGGCATGACCCACGCGTTCATAGTCGACTACAGGACCCGGAGCACCACGGCGGGACAGGAGGTACAGGTCCCGGTCACGGTGCTCGAGGTACCACCGATGAAAGTCTGCAGCGTACGATTCTACGCGGACACCACATGCGGCAGGAAGGCCGTGGGGGAAGTCTGGGCGAAGAAGGTGGACAAGGAGCTCTCGAGGAGGCTCCCGGTGCCGAAGGAGTACGATGAGGCGAAGGCCTGGGAGAAGGCCGAGAAGCTCGAGTACGACGACCTACGCGCACTCATGTACACGCAGCCGGTGCTCGTCAGCGGCCTGCCGAAGAAGAGGCCAGAGATCGTTGAGATCAGGATCGGCGGCGGCAAGATGGAAGACCGGCTCAAGTTCGCCAAGGACATCCTTGGCAAACCCGTGACGATCAAGGACTTCACGAAGGAGGGCGACATGATCGATGTCGCGGCCATCACGAAGGGCAAGGGGTGGCAGGGTGTCACGAAGCGCTGGGGCACCAAGCTCCTGATGCACAAGAACAGCAAGCACAGGAGGCTCATCGGCACCTTGGGCACGAAGAGGCCGAACTACGTCCGGCCGACCGTCCCCCAGGGCGGACAGATGGGATTCCACCAGAGGACCGAGCTGAACAAGAGGATCCTCAAGATCGGCGACAAGGGAGAGGAGGTCACCCCCAAGGGCGGCTTCCTGCACTACGGCGATGTGAGGAACAGCTACGTGATAATCCATGGGTCCATCCCCGGGCCGTCCAAGAGACTGATCAGGCTCAGGCAGCCCATCAGGGATACGGGCATGAAGCTCTCGGAGGCGCCGCAGGTCACGTTTGTATCACTTGAATCGAAACAGGGAGTGTGATTGAATGGCCGAGAAGAAGATGAAGAAGATTAAGGCAGAGGCTGAGGTCACGAAGTCCGCTCCGGGGAAGGTCAATGTCTACGACCTCAAGGGCGAGGTCGCGGGCGAGAGGGACCTGCCTATCGCATTCAGTACCGAGATCAGGCTCGACGTCATACACCGGGCCGTCGTCGCGATCGAGGCGAACAGGAGACAGCCGTACGGGCCCAAGCCGTATGCGGGCGCGCGCCACTCGGTCGAGACCTGGGGCAAGGGCCGCGGAGTATCCAGGGTCCAGAGGATCAAGGGTAGCTCGACCGCCGCGCAGTCGCCGAACAACGTGGGTGGCAGACGGGCGCACCCGCCGAAGGTCGAGAAGGACCTCGGGAAGAAGATCAACAGGAAGGAGCTGCTGCTGGCCAAGATGTCCGCGCTGAGCGCGACCGGCCAGACGGAGCTCGTCAAGGCCAGGGGCCACCGGTTCAAGGAGGAGCTCACAGTGCCCGTTGTCGTCAAGGACGACATCGAGACGGTCAAGACCACCAAGGAGGCGGTCGAGATCCTCGAGTCCATAGGCGTCTATGACGATATCGTCAGGGCCGCCGAGGGCAAGAGGGTCAGGGCCGGCAGGGGCAAGATGAGGGGCAGGCGGTACAGGATGCCCAGGAGCCTCCTGATCGTGCTCTCGTCCGAGTGTTTGGGCGAGAGGAGCCTCAGGAACCTCCCGGGAGTGGAGGTCGCGACGCCGTCGGAGCTGAACGCGTCGATGCTCGCCCCGGGCGGGGACCCTGGAAGACTCATGATTGTTTCCGAGAAGGCGCTCGACACCATCGGGGGGTGGGCCAGATGAGGAGACCGATACTTCTGCACCCCTATGTCACTGAGAAGACGATGAACGCGATGTCGGGGACTCCGTCCCAGGACCTGAAGGACGGCAACAGGCTCGAGTTCGTCGTCAGGAAGGGCGCCACGAAGGCCGAGGTCAAGAAGGCGTTCGAGGAGCGCTTCGAAGTGAAGGTGGACCGCGTGAACGTCAAGACCATGAAGGACGGCAAGCACGCGATCATCAAGCTGAAGGAGGAGTACTCCGCCGAGGAGATCGGCATGAGGATAGGCATATTCTGAGGGTGATGACATGGGCAAGCAACTCATAACACAGAGGAGGGGGCGCGGGTTCGGAAGGTACCGGTCCCCGAGACATCTCAGATTCACCGCTGCGAAGCACCCCAAGATGAGGGACGACGTCCAGGGGACCATAATCGGGTTCAAGCACGAGGCGGGCAGGATCGCGCCCGTGGCGAAGGTCGCCTACGGGAAGGACGAGCACTGGATGATCGCCCCTGACGGGACCTCGGTCGGCCAGACGGTGACGTTCGGCAGGCACGGGGACATCGTAGCCGGCAACACGATGCCGCTGGGCGACATGCCCGAGGGCACGGTCATATTCAACGTAGAGCTACAGCCCGGGGACGGTGGGAAGCTCGCGAGGACCGCGGGCAACTCCGCCACGGTCGTGAGCCACGGCACGAAGACCGTCGTGCTCCTGCCGTCGGGCAAGTTCAAGGAGGTCGACAACAAGTGCCTCGCGACCGTCGGGATGGTATCCGGCGGCGGGCACAAGGACAAGCCCTTCGCCAAGTCCGGCAAGAAGTTCCA
>JAABQR010000202.1 GCA_011391345.1 Methanobacteriota archaeon
CACGTTGACGAAGTAGATGGCACCCGAGTCCAGGAGCCTGCGCCTCACGGAGGCTACCGTCCCCTTGTTCATGCCGAATTTCTCAGCAATCTCGGCATCCGTCCTATCGGCATCCTCGGACAACCCAAGAATCACCATCATCTCGGAGGGCAGGAAACGCCACATGCCCCCTGTATTGGCAGATTTCAAATAAAAATATTCTAATCATACAACTGCTAGGAGTAGGGCCGAAACAGTTGACATATATCCGAGATATTCTCCAAGACCAAGCAAAAGAGTTAAAGAAGGTGAATGGCATACCTAACCTAACCGATTTGGTTCGCTCTTTTGTAGGAAGAGGAGAGGTGAAACCAAAGGGTGATGCCCAACTGCGGTGGAGTCCCCTCCACCCTTTTTCTTATCCTAATGCTCAGAAATACACTATCCAGACGTCGCACGAATCCGACGACTGGGTCACCCGTCGGCAAGCCGACCGGTAATCAAGCCTTCTTGGCCTCTCGAGTCTTGATTCTGAGGCCTGTGTACTTGCACTTCCTGCACCGGGTCGCCTTGATGGCGTTCCTCGCATTGCAGTTCATGCATATCTTCTTGACAAGGTTCCTGGCCTCGGCTTCTGGAAATCTAGCCATGTGCGCGCCTCGGTTGG
>JAABQR010000203.1 GCA_011391345.1 Methanobacteriota archaeon
CGTATATAACCGTTGCGGGTCGGCGCGTTCCTCTGGCTTGGCCTATTTCGCGGTCCTGCCCTCGTTGCAGAAGTGAGCGAGCAGTGCCTCGAGCTGTATCCTCTCGCTCGAGCCAGATACCATCCTGAACTCCGCCTCGCCGACGCGGTCCACGAGCCTGATCTTCGAATCCTCGGACACGGGTAGCTCAAAGACCGCCCTGTGTATCGCCTTGACGATGTCCTCGCCCGACAGGCCGTGGCGCACTATGAGGTCATCCAACTTCGACCTCGCCGCCAGGAAGTTGCCCTTCAGAGCCACCGTGAGGAGGTCGTTGACCTCGGATGGCCTGATGTTCTCAGTGGATTCGAACACGGTCTCAGGATCGACCTTGCGCCCGCCGGACGCGGCGACCTGGAGTATGTTCGTCGCCTTCCTCAGGTCACCCAGGGCGAGCTCGACCACGGCCATCAGACCGTCCTCGGTGACCTCCACGCCCTCGGCCTTGGCTATCCTCACGAGGCAGCTCCTCACGTCCGCCTCGCTCAACGGCCTGAACCTGAACACCGCGCACCGCGACTGTATAGGCTCGATGATCTTCGATGAGTAGTTGCACGAGAGGACGAACCGGCACGTCTGGGTGTACCGCTCCATGGTCCTCCTGAGAGCGGCCTGCGCGTCCCCCGTGAGCGAGTCGGCCTCGTCCAGGAATATGATTTTGAAGTCCGCCTGGCTGATCGACGCCGCGCGGGCGAAGTCCTTGATCTTCCCTCTCACGATGTCTATGCCTCTCTCGTCCGAGGCATTCAGCTCGATGAAACTGTCCTTCCACTGGTCGCCATAGAGCTCTCTCGCAAGGGCGATCGCGCAGGTCGTCTTTCCCGTCCCCGCAGGGCCCGCGAAGAGCATGTGGGGCATGCTCCTGGTCTTGACGTACGAGGAGAGTCTCTCGACTATGCTCCTGTGGCCGATGACATCGTCCAGCTTCCTGGGCCGGTGCTTCTCAATCCAGACATCCTGCATGGAAGTCAGCGCCTCTCGAATGCCATCACCTTACTAATACCTTAGCGGTGGTTGCATGAAACAAGGATAATATACACGGACTCCGCATCGGAAGCCAGTGTCTCTCTGCGACAAGTGCGGCAGGCAGGCGGTCGTATTCGTCCGGTACAGCGGCGCCCACCTCTGCAAGGAGCATTTCTCCGACTTCGTCGAGAGAAGGGTCAAGCACGAGATAAGGGGGCAGGTCGACCTGAAGGGAGGAGAACGGCTGGCCGTTGCCGTCTCCGGAGGCAAGGACAGCACGGTCACGCTCGAGCTCCTGCACAAGATATTGGGACGGCGCAAGGACCTGGAGATGTGCGCGATCACGGTCGACGAGGGGATTGCGGGGTACAGGGAGTCTTCATTGCCGATGGTCGCCCGCATGTGCCACCGCTTGGGAATCGAGCATCTGGTCAGGTCGTTCACGGGACTGTATGGCACGACGATGGACGACATATCCAAGGCGACAAGAGACCAGTCCACGTGCAGCTACTGCGGGGTCCTCAGGCGGAGGGCCATGAACTCCACCGCCCGGGAGTGGGGAGCGACATATCTCGCCACCGGTTTGAACCTTGACGACACGGCCCAATCCATACTGATGAACTTCGCGAGAGGGGATGTCGATCGGCTCGCCAGACTGGGACCGCACAGGCGCACTCAGCCCGGGCTCGTCCCGAGGATACAGCCCCTGAGGACGATACCTGAGAGCGAATCGCTCCTGTATGCGATTGTCAACGGGCTCGAGTTCCACGACCTCGAGTGCCCCTACGCACCAGAAGCTGTCAGGAACGCCTACAGGTCGGTCCTGGCCGAGCTGGAGGACCAGTTCCCCGGCACGAGGCACTCCATCCTGAAGAGCTATGACGACCTGCGCCCAGCGCTCGATGACTCCTTCGAACCAGCGACCCTCAGGTCGTGCGGCTGTGGCGAACCGACCATATCTGAGAGATGCAAGGCCTGCGAGTTGCTGGACACGCTCAAGAAAGGGTCTAGATGACCGAGTCTCGTGGGAACCACGAGCCGCAGTTCTTGCACACGTAGTCCTTGGTCGGGGATTGAGCGCCACAGACCTCGCATATCTTCATCCCCGTCGGAAGGTCCTTGACATACGCTGAGGGCGTGTAGCCGATGTCGTCGTCGGCTGTGACATCGAACTCCGCCGAGGACATCCGTTCGAACGACAGAGTCGTGGCCGCACGTGCCGCCTTCATCTTCTTGGCATTCCGGGCCTGCTGGCGCATCTTCTCGGCACCCTCGACCCTCCTCTTCCTGGCTCGCTCCACCTCCGCGCGCCTGTTCACCGAGAAGGTCATGTACACCAGGAGGGCCTTGAGGGAGATGCCCGCCAGGACTATGTAGACGATCTTCGTGATGTCGAACCGCACGAAGTACGGCCCGTACGAGAACTCGGCGATGCCTCCGCCGAAGATCACGAACATCCACATGCCCACGAACGCCAGGCCACACATGCCGAACAGCAGCCGCTTGTAGGTCCCCGGGCGGTGGATCGCTTCGAGCGTGCTCGACGCGACGATCATGCCGCCGAAGAACATGACGAAGGTCCCGATCTCGGACATGAATGCGGTGGACAGCTGGGGATAGTTGCTTGTGACGAGGTCCACGAGAACCAGTGGCACGACTATGAACCTCAGGGCTTCGGTGAACGCGGTCCAGACCGCATCGGAGAGCCTGCCCTTGCCGCTCATGCGCGACCCCCCGTCAAATCAGCCACCCCGGGTCGAAGGCTACTGTCTCGGTCACGGAGAACTCGAACACCTGGACGCTCAGGACCATCTGGTCTGGCACACCTGACAGCGGAAGGTCAAAGACCAGTGTCCCCGAGTCATACATCCCGAGGGTCACGGTCTCGTACTCGTGGGCCAACAGGTCCGTGCCGTTGTACAGATAGACGTTCAGGGAAGTGGTGCCCTGGAGTATGTCCGAGGTCACGACATGGTAGTCGACGAGGAGTAGCCCGCCCTCGCTCCTGGCGCCGTCGAAGGCGACCTCCCGGATGAGGGCGTCCCAGGGCACGCTGACGTTGTACTCCGCATAGAAGTGGACGAGCTTCATCGTATAGTAACACGAGACCTCGACTGCGAAGTTGAGGAAGTCGTCGTTGAACACCATCCACGTCGCGCCCGACTCGTACATCTCGAGGAGCGGGAATGAGAAGTCGATCGAGTCAGAGGTGACGTGGCCGGCGGGGAGCGAGCCTATGTCGATCTCGCCCGAGTAGATAGGTGCGTCAGTGTAGTTCGTCACGCCATACCTGATCACGAGGTCGTCGACATCGTAGAACCCGCCATTGTCTATGGAATACGGTGCTGACACCGTGACGACGCCTTCATCGTAGCCCCACAC
>JAABQR010000204.1 GCA_011391345.1 Methanobacteriota archaeon
GTGCCGCAGACCACCTTCGTGAAGACGTGGCTGACTTCCATATACTCCGCGCCCGGGGAGACGTACATCTGCTGGCAGTGGACGCAGAACACAACGTCCCCCTACGAAGTCATATTCGACAAGATACCCGAGTTCTCTGACGCGGTGCTGCCGGTGTTGTTCGTCCTGACGATCTTCATCGCGGTCTATCGCAGGCGGTCCAGGCCGGAAGAGCCGGCGTGAGGATGGTTTGACTGTGTGGGCAGCCGTTCCAGAGTTTAAATAACGGAGATGCTATTTCGTGTTGATGATGGACGCCGCGGAGAGCAGGGACATCTTCCTGAGCTGCTTCAAGTGCGGGAGGATCGTCAGGTCGAGCGATGCCGAGTGCCCAAGGTGTGGCCTGCAGTTCGGCCCCGGGACCTTGTTCGAGTGCCCCTTCTGCTCCGGCCTGATATGGCGCAACGCCGCTAAGTGCGGTTCGTGCGGGATAGACCTCACTGAGTTCTCCGAGAGCGTCGTCAAGACCAGCTCCAACTTCGACATGGACAACTTCGTCGATGGCATCATCAACAACGAGCTGGAGCAGCTCAAGTCCACGATACGCAGGGTCGCGTGTCCTGGCTGTGGGCTCATGATCAGGGGGGACGAGGACAAGTGCCCTAGGTGCGACCTCCCGCTCGAGGAGGCCAAGGTGGACTGCCCCGTGTGCGGCGAGAAGATCTCCATATCCGCCAAGTCATGCAGCAGCTGCCAGGCGGTCTTCGAGGAGCTGCCCGAGGAGCAGTTGCCGGTCGAAGAGCCACCCATCCCCGAGCCTGTCGTCTCAGAGGCGCCCGTTCATGAGGTGCCGAGAGCGGTCGAACCACCGGCCCGTGCGGCTCCAGTGGTGTTCAAGAAACCGATGGTCCGGAAGCCGGTGGCCAAGGTGTCCGCTGCGAGGAAGCCGGTCGCGAGGAGGCCAGCGGCGAAGCCACCGGCCAAGAAGAAGGCCCCCGTGAAGAAGCGGACCTTGAAGAAGTCGAAGACGGTGAGGAAGAAGCCTTCCCCGGTTGGCAAGCCGAAGAAACGCAAGAGATGATTGCTGGCCACGTTATCTTCCACGGGAACGCGCTGCAACGCATTAAATATCGGCAGACCAATAATCGAAAGCATGGCCGACCCGTCGTCTCCGGTCTTCGTCCTGGCTTGCGTCTCATGCGGCAAGACCGTCTCGGGCTCGGAGGCCAAGTGTCCCCGATGCGGCGCATCCTTCGAGGAAGTCCGTTTCGAGTGCCCTTTCTGCGGCGAGTTGGTGTCACCGGGGCAGTCAAGATGTCCCGAGTGCGGCACGGAGTTCTCGATATTCGCGGATGCGGTGGATGAGGCCTCGTCAGTCAGTTTGGACGGCCCCGTCGAGGGAGTTGCAGGCGAAGTGCCCGAGTTCGAATGCCCATCGTGCGGCAAGGCCGTCGGTGCGGATGACACGGAGTGTCCGCATTGTGGCGCACGCTTCTCAGAATGATGATGTCCTTGGGATCGGGTCATGGGGCCGGGACCGGGAATCGAACCCGGGTCAAGGGATCCACAGTCCCCAAGGATACCACTACCCCACCCCGGCCATGAAGCGGCAAGATGGGGTTTTCATAGATAAATATTGCCACATGCGCGTAAGGTCCCTTCAGTGGTCCAGATGCGTGGGTACTTTCACCTATCCCCCCGGCTCACCCTATTGTCCCTGCAGGCTCGTATGACCACCTGAGGGGAGCGTATCACATGGAAACGTATACAGGTGAATACATCGAGGGGAGGCTCGTCGGGCCAGGGCGGTGCCCGGAGTGCGGTGGCCTCATAGCCTATGCGTCCGGATGCGAGTCGTGCCTGGGCTGCGGTCTCTCCCGCTGCGGCGGATGACCTGTTCCCGCTCTCTCCCCACGAACATGTCCCTCCGATTCAAAAGGCTTAAGTCAGCGCTGTCGTTTGAGGAGGGTACAGGTGATTGGACTGAAGCGGGATATCATCTCGGTTCTCGACATGAAGGACGATTTCGAACAGATACTGAACGAGGCCCTGAAGATGAAGTCAGGTCCCAAGAAGGGGCAGAAGAAGGACCCCCTCAAGGGCAAGGTGCTTGGCATGGTCTTCGAGAAGCCGAGCCTGAGGACGAGGGTGTCCTTCGAGGTCGGCATGACTCAGCTGGGCGGCTCGTCACTGTACATCAGCCCCAATGAGGTCCAGATCGGCAAGAGGGAGTCAGCTTACGATGTCGCTAATGTGCTCAGCCGATACGTGGACGGCATCATGTACCGGGCGTTCAGCAACGAGGTCATGAGGGAGCTCGCGAAGCACGCGTCCGTCCCCGTCATCAACGGCCTCGATGACATTGAACACCCATGCCAGTGTGCCGCGGACCTTCTGACCGTCCTGGAGAAGAAGAAGACTCTCAAAGGCCTCCAGATGGTCTATGTCGGTGATGGCAACAACGTGTGCAACTCGTTGCTCCTCGGATGCGCCCTCGTCGGGATGAACATGCGTGCTGCGACACCGAAAGACCACAGACCGAACCAGGACATCGTGGCCAAGGCCGAGGAGATCGGCAAGGGCACGGGCGCGAAGATCGAGGTCATGTCGAACCCGTTCCAGGCGAGCGAAGGTGCCGATGTCGTCTACACTGATACATGGGTGTCCATGGGCCAGGAGGCCGAGAAGGCCGAGAGGGAGAAGCTCTTCCTGCCGTACCAAGTCAACTCCAAGCTCACAGAGAAGGCGAACAAGGACTGGATATTCCTGCACTGCCTCCCGGCCCACAGGGACCTCGAGGTCTCGGCCGAGGTCATGGACGGACCCCACAGCGTGGTGTTCGACCAGGCGGAGAACAGGATGCACGCCCAGAAGGCTATCCTGGTCGCCGTGCTCGGGAAGTGAACTGCTCCTCCACGGTCCGGTCAAGCTCGTCCAGGAAGTCCTTCTTCCTGGACGCGGGTATCGTCGCGCCAGCGGCTATGTTGTGACCACCGCCGACGCCGCCGACGGACTCCGCGGCCTTCCTCATCGCCGCTGACAGGTCCATGCCTCTCGAGACCAGGTCCTGGGTGCCCCTCGCGGACGCCTTCGTCTTGGGCTCGTCGGAGTACTCTGTGGAGTCGGCGAAGGCGACCATGGGCGCGCTCCTGTCAGAACCGGCCTCGCCGAGCAGCATGCCCGCGACCGTACCGACGATCGTGTCCTCGATATCGGCGCCGGCGTCGAAGTACTGGATGTTCCTGAGGCGGGTCACGCCCAGGTCCTTCGCGAGGGATATCGCCTGGCTCAAGGCTGACCTGTGGTCCCTCAGCAGCATCATCCCCTCCTTGAACCACTTGTCCCTGTCGCCCATGCAGATGGCCAGACCCACATCTCCTTTCCCGTGCCTGCCGCATGCGTTCAGCAGGGTCGCGAACTCCTTCGCATCCCTCAGCGGCGAGCCCGACGCCTCCTTGCCGAGGACGTAGACCTCCCCGGTCAGCCTGAGGATGCTCTCCGGTCTCCGGGACTTCCTGTTCAGGAGCTCCCTGAGGGCGTCGATGACGGTGTCCTTCTCCTCCTGGGAGAGCATCGCCCAAGTCCTCCAGACATCGCCCTCCTTCGGCTCGATACCGATGCCTAGCAGGAATGATATCGCCGCCTGCTCGTCGCTCGTGATGCCTGGGATGAACGGGTCGGACGAGTATTCCAGCATCTTGTGCACCGGTCTCGTCTCACGCCCGAACAACCTTATGTCCTGCACGACCTCGATTACACCGACGGCTGTCGCCAGGGTCGATATCTCTCTGTTCAGCCCTTCGAGCCTCCTCGTTCGCTGGTCCTGGAGGTCCCCCACGGCTCCCAGAACAGCCAGGTGCGCCAGGTCGGAGTTGCGCTCGTCGAGCGCCATGGCCACGAGGAAAGTGGCCCCCGCGCCGCTGAGCTCGTTCGCCCCGGAGATGCCGTGCAGCTGCGGGTTCACGTGAAGCACGTCAGAGAAGTCCATGAGCTTCGCCTGGCCGCTCCTGTTCCCGCCTGAGGATGCGATGTCAGGGACGTGGTGGTCCGACACTACTG
>JAABQR010000205.1 GCA_011391345.1 Methanobacteriota archaeon
GCCTCGAGCTCCTTCTCGAAGTCCTCCCTGCTGACGACCGCCCCCTTCGAGGGGCCGTCGTGGATGGGCAGCGTGAAGAGCCTGTCGGGCAGGGTGTCGTCCTTCCTGCCCAGGCCCTCCCTGAGGTTGAACATCTTTTCGACGGTCCACGAACGCGCGCCGACCTCCTTCAGGCCGTCAACCGTGTACCCGAACCCGGTCGCGGCGTTCGCCAGCGTGACCATGTTGTCCCACGAGTTGGCGAAGGCGTTCCTGGCGCCGAACTTGCAGAGTATCAGGCAGTCAGTGATCGTGAAGAGCTCCTGCATCTCCTTGAGGGGTTTGGCCTTCCCCCTGACCGTGAACCTGTCGAGGACCCCCTGGAACAGCTCGGGCACGTACATGGTCGCCCTGAGATGGCACGCGCCCCTCGTGGATGTGGCGAACGCGAGCCCCATGCCCTGGATCCCCCTCGGGTCGTATCCCGGGAACTCCATGCCCTTGACGTTCATGGCGTACTTCCGGGCCTCGGGCCCGAACCGCTCAGTGAGCCTCCTCGAACCCTCGCCCACGAGCGCGCCGAACCCCTCGCCCTTCCCCGTCATCTCGACGAGCTTGACGATCGTCCTGTGGTCCCCCCAGGTCAGTGTGAGGCCTCCGGTCTCCTTCTCCGTGAGGATCCCCTTCTCGAACAGCTCGAACGCGCACGCGATCGTGTCCGCGCACGATATGGTGTCCATGCCGTACCTGTTGCACAGGTCGTTCGCCATGATGATCGATTCGAGGTTCGCGTTCCCGATGTTCGACCCGAACATCGCGAGGGTCTCGTACTCCGGTCCCTCGGTCTCGACCTGGTAGTCCTTCTCGGCCTTGGTCACATTCCCGCAGTGCAGCGGGCACCTGTAGCACGCGACGTCCTTCTTCTTGTGGTTGTTCACGACGGCGTCCCCGCCGATCCTCTCGTACTCGGGGAAGTATCCTGTCTGGAGGTTCCTGGTGGGTATCGTGCCGGCTTTGCCGGTGATCCCCACGACCATGGATGTGCCGTATTTCATGAAGGCCGCGGACTTCTCCTTCACCGTCTGCGTGGCCGACTTGAAGAGCCCCTTCAGCTTCTCAGGGTCCGCCTGAGGGACATCCTTCGTACCGTGCACGACGACCGCCTTCAGGTTCTTAGCGCCCATGACGGCCCCGACACCTCCCCTGCCCGCGGCCCTGTGCATGTCGTTCATGATCGCGGCATAGCGCGCCTTGCGCTCGCCCGAGGGTCCTATGACCGTCGACCTGGCCCCCTCGTGCCTCTTCTTGAGCTCGGATGTGGTCTCGAACACGTCCCTGCCCCAGAGGTCGGACGCGTCCCTGAGTTCCGGCCCGGCATCGGTGATCATGAGGTAGACAGGCGCGGACGACCTCCCCTTCAGGATTATGCCGTCGTAGCCCGTCCTTCTGAGCATAGGTCCCCAGTGGCCGCCCGAGTGAGCCGAGAGGATGGCTCCTGTCAGGGGGGACTTGGTCGTGACGTTGTAGAACGCGGAGAACGCTCCGAACGTGCCCGTGTACGGCCCGGTCATGAATATGAGCCGGTTCTCGGGGTCGAAAGGGTCCACGCCCGTCTTGTTCTCCTCGTAAAGGATCTTCGCGGCCAGGCCCCTGCCGCCAAGGTACTCGGCCTGGTCCTTCTTCGGGACCTCTCGGTCCTCGAACCTGCCCGATCTGAGATCCACCTTGAGAACCCTCATGCTAAGTACCCCTGGTATGGGCATCGAATGAATTGCTACAATATATAAAAAGATTTAGTTCGGCGTGACTTTGTGCGATGAATGTTCGGACAAATTTCGTAAGAATGCTCACCGGCTCGAACAACGGTACAATCGCACAGGTTTAATACGCACCTGGCGTTCACAACCGCATGGCCTTCGAGTCCCTGGGCATCGACTCGGTCATCATCGTGGCCGTCCTGGCCGGTGCCGTCGCGTTCTTCTACTCCAACCTGGGCCTGGGAGGGGGCCAGCTGTATGTGCCCATCATGGACCTGTTCTTCATCAGCCTGGTCATGAAGGACATCGTGCCGCTCTCGCTCTGCTTCGCCTTCGTCACGATGCTGAGCGCGACATACACCCATAGCCGGAAGGGGCTCGTCCACTTCAAGCTCGGGTCGCTCCTCGCGGCTGGCGGGCTCGTCGGCGTCGTCGGAGGCGTGATGTTCACAACGACCGTCTCAGAATGGGTCGTCAAGGTGGCCTTTGCGTCGCTCCTGGTGGTCGTCGCGACGAAGATGATATACGACCTGCGGAGGGAGCGGAAGGACTATGTGGGCTGCCCGACCTCCTGGAGCCTCAGGTGCAGGCTGGCCGGGGTCGGCGTCAGCATCCTCACCGGTTTCCTCATAGGCTGCTTCGGCGTCGGCGGGGGCGTCGTCAGCGTCCCGTTGATCATATACGTGTTCAGGTTCGAACCCAGGTATGCCATAGGCACTTCGGCACTCGTGGGCGCCATACTCACCCCGGCGGCGTTCTTGGTGTACGTCCTGAGGGAGGGCGTCGCGATCAACTACGACCTCGCGCTCGTCCTGACACCGGTGGTGTTCCTGATGGGCATCATCGGCTCGACTTGGGGCCTCAAGAAGCTGAGGACGAAGGCCGTCAAGATGATATTCATGGGCGGGGTCTACCTCGCCGCTTCCGAGATGATACTAAGCCTGCTCTTCGAATGACGCGTGCGCGCGCATTCCTCGGTGCGCCCGCGCCCGAGGGACACGGTTCGTATCGCGAGAGGACAGATAGTTTCTTGATGGGTGCCCACCATAGCGTGGCTCGGCTGTGATACCGATGGCCGAGGGTCGTCGTCCGAAGATAATCGAAGTGTCAGGGTCCTTCGAGAACATGGGCTCCAAGGTAGGGTCCGCATGCAAGCGCGAGATACGTGACAAGCTCTCCGAGGGCAAGGAGTCCGTCAAGAGACTCTCCATGGACTGGGCGAGGGCCAGGTCGAACACTGGCAAGCACCTCCCGTTCGTGGAGGAGTACAACCCCGCCCAGCTCGAGTTCGTGCGGGGCTACGCGAAGGGTTCGGGCGTGCCATTCGAGGACCTGTTCCTGTTGTTCTGTCTCGACGAGAAGGGCCTTTGCACGGACATCATGGTCAATGGCGACGCGACGGCGGACGGAGGCGTATACTCCGCCCACTCGGAAGACTGGGCCCCCTCATCGGAGCAGCATCTCGTCATGATAAAGGCGAAGCCAAAGGGCCGCCCGTCGTTCATGGTCATGACGCTGGGAGGGCTCGAGTGGATATGCGGGGTCAACTCGGCGGGGATCACAATCACTGGCAACTCACTCTACCAGAGCGATGTCCGGGTCGGCCTGCCCAAGCTCATGATCGCCCCGAAGGTGCTTGCGGCGGAGACCCCGGGGGAGGCGCTCTCGGCGGCCACCCCTCCACACAGGGCGTCGAGCTTCAACAACAACATATCCCACTCGAGCGGCGAGATGTACTGCGTCGAGGGCACGGCGACAGATTTCGCGGTCCTGTACCCGGACGATGGATACCTCGTGCACGCGAACCACTACCTGCACCCGAGGCTGGCCAAGTATGAGGCGGTCTTCGGCGGCGACGGCGTGCGCACGATCGCGGGCGCTTCGAGCACCGTGGTGAGGTACCACCGAGCGCTCAGGCTGATCAGGTCCCAGGTCGGAGAGGTCACGAAGGAGTCGCTCATGGACATCATGAGGGACCATGTGAACCGCCCCGGCTCGATATGCCGACATGCGCAGAAGGATCTGCCGGCCCACGAGCAGACAAAGACGACCTTCGCGGTCGTGCTCGATCCGGTGGAGAAGAGCATGCACCTGTGCCTCGGGAACCCTTGCGAGGGGAAGTTCAAGGAGCATCGCCTCCGATGAGGACACGCTCCGGCCGATTATTATAGGTATCAGTTCAATACATATCCTGGTAGTGCCCCAGGATCTCGAGGCAGACCAGGGATATCCACT
>JAABQR010000206.1 GCA_011391345.1 Methanobacteriota archaeon
GATGGAGTCGCTGGTGAACTTCCTTGACGCCAACGCCCCCAAGAGCCTCGTGATCGTCGACTCGCTCACGGACTTGATCGTTTCCGACACGGTGAAGTTCGAGGATGTCGTGTCGTTGATGAAGGGCATCCAGAGGATGGCCAAGAAATGGGGCTCTGTGTTCTACATCATACTCACCGACGGCATCCTGGACAACCGCCGTCAGCAGATGATCATTGACAGTGTCGACGGTGTGCTCAAGTTCGAGTGGGCGAAGTATCATCACACGTCGAAGAGGCAGAGGTACCTTTACGTGGAGAAGTTCATGAGCGTTCTACCGCACTTGGACCAAGAGCGCATCGCGAGGTTCGCGACGCTCATCACGTCTCAGAGCGGTTTCGTGGTCATAAACACGGAACGAGTGGGGTGACAAGATGGTTGTCGGCAGGGTCAAGACTGGCGTCGATGGTCTGGATGAAATGCTCCAGGGGGGCCTCCCAGAGAACCACATCGTCGTGGTGATGGGTTCGTTCGGCACGGGCAAGACCACATTCGCCCTTCAGTTCATGGTCGAAGGGATCAAGAACAATGAGCCTTGCATCTTCATATCGTTGGAGGAGGACAAGGAGTCCATCACGAAGAACGCCGCAGCGTTCGGCTGGGACATCGCGAAGGCCATCGACTCGAAGAAGCTCGGACTCTTCAAGCTCGAGCCATCGGATGCAAAGACGACCGTGACGAGGATCAAGAGCGACCTGCCGAAATTCATCAAGAGCTTCGGGGCGAAGAGGGTCGCCCTGGACTCCGTTTCGCTTCTCAACATGATGTTCGACGACGACACAGAGCGCAGGACGAACCTGTTCAACTTGTGCCAGCTCCTCAGGAGCACGGGCGCGACTACCCTCTTGACCGCGGAGGTCAAGGACGAGAACCCCAGGTCTTCTCGGGACGGCCTCGCGGAGTATACGGCAGACGGCGTCGTGCTGCTGCAGTCCGATGAGGCCAGGGATGGCGGGGAGGTCCAGCTGACCGTTAGGATCCTCAAGATGCGAAGGACGGGTCACTCGAGACGTGTCAAGCCCTACTCCATCACCGACAAGGGCATCGTCGTGCACGCGGGCGCAGACGTGTTCTAGTTCCTGCCCACCAGAGTGCCTCTGACCGCGTCAGCCATCCGCTTCTCGTCCTTGTCAGCGGCCTTGTCCCACTTGGAGACCATCTCCTGGTTGATGACGGAGCCGAGCCTGCGGAGCCCTTCGGTGATCAGTTCGTCCGCTGGATGCGAGAAGTTCAGCCTCATGGTGCTGAATCCGTCCCTCGGGTCCGGGAAGAACGCCCTTCCAGATACGAACGCCACCCTCTTCTTCAGGGTCTTCTCGAGCAGGGATGGTGACTCCAGGCCATCGGGAAGCGTGACCCACAGGAACATGCCCCCCTCTGGTTTCAACCAGGTGATGCCATCGGGCATGAATTCGTCCATACCCTCGAGCATGATCCTGAGCTTGCGCCCGTAGATCTCGCGTATCTTGGCGATCTGCTTGTCCATCAGCTTGCGGGACATGTACTCGTGCGCGATCGCCTGGCCGAGCACGTTCGTGCACACGTCGGTCGACTGCTTCGCTATGATCAGCTTCTTGAGTATCTCCGGGTCAGCAACTACCCATCCTACCCTGAGTCCTGGGGAGAGGACCTTGGAGAATGTGCCCATGTAGACCACCCTCCCCTCGTCGTCGAACGCCTTGATCGGTCTGAGGTGTTCCCCGACGTATCTCAGCTCGCCATAGGGGTCGTCCTCCAGTATGATGAAGTCGTACTCAGACGCGAGGTCCACGAGGCGCTTCCTGTTCGCCTCGGGCATTGTGACCCCGGCAGGGTTGTGGAAGTTGGGGAGGACGTAGACTATCTTCGGCTGGTTCGACCTCTTCGTGAGTTTCTTGATTCTCTCCTCGAACAGGTCCAGGCGCATGTTGTCCTTGTCGATGGGGACAGGCTCGAAAGTCGCCTGATATGTCCCGAACCCTGTGAGGGCAGCGAGATACGTCGGCGCGGAGATGACGATGACATCCTTCGGGTCGATGAAAATCTTGCCCATCAGGTCTATGACCTGCTGCGAGCCGCTGACGACCATCACGTTGTCCACCGAGACATCCATCCCCTTGCCCTTCATCCTGTCCGTGATGGACTCCCTCAGAGGAGCGTAGCCTTCGGTGATGCCGTACTGCAACACCTTCCCGCCGTCTTTCGACAGCACGTCGGATGCGATCTCTCGGATGAAGTCGATTGGGAAAGTCTGGGGGTCCGGCATGCCCCCGGCGAATGAGATCATGTCAGGAACCTGGAGGAGCTTCAACAGCTCCCGGACGTCCGATGCCTTCATCTCCCTCGCCCTCTGCGAGAAGTGCCTCGAGAAACCGCTGGCCATCTCAGTCGCCTCGGTCGGATGAGGGGTCACGAAACGCATAATGCTTTTCACATTACTACGCGCCGTGCGCGCGATGTGGGACCTACCAAGCGCGCGGTCAGCGTGTCGTCGCCGCACCCAAACCCTTAAAAGGAGCCATTGCTTACAACGCCACCGTCAGCCATGAAGATGATACGCCAGGGCAAAGTAAAGGACGTCTACGAGGTCGATGCGCACTCGTTAGAGTTCGTCTTCTCGGACAAGATCAGTGTGTTCGACAAGATCATACCGTCTCTCATCCCACATAAGGGCGAGACACTTTGCAGGACGAGCGCTTTCTGGTTCCAGGTCGCGCGCTCGAACGGCATCAAGACCCACTTCAGAGAGTTCATCCCGCCGAACAGGATGCGGGTCCACAAGGTCCATGTCATCCAACCGTCAAAGCTCACCAAGAAGACCACGAACTACCTCGTGCCACTCGAGGTCATATGCAGATACTATGTCGCTGGCTCTCTCTGGGACAGGATCAAGAGCGGGGAGATCAAGCCCTCCAAACTCGGGTTGAAGGGGCCAAAGGAGGTCAAGTACGGCGACAAGCTCCCGGAGCCGTTCGTAGAGGTGACGACGAAGCTCGAGGAGCACGACAGGCTGCTCACAAAGGCGGAGGCCATGAAGATGGCCGCCATAAGCGCTGCGGAGTACAAGGCCATCGTCGATTCGGCCCTCCAGATTGATGAGAAGATCGCGGAGGAGGTCGAGAAGCGCGACCTCATCCACGTAGACGGCAAGAAGGAGTTCGCCTTCGATGAGAACAGGAATCTCATGGTCGTCGACACATTCGGGACCGCGGACGAGGACCGATGGTGGGACTGGAGCGAATACTCCAAAGGCGAGTTCATCGAACTGAGCAAGGAGCTCGTGCGGCAGTATTACCGCGAGAAGGGCTACTACTCGAAGCTCACGGATGCGAGGAAGCAGGACAAGCCAGAACCGAAGATACCCGCTCTCCCGGCTGAAAGGATCAAGCAGGTCTCCGACCTCTATGTCGATATGTTCGAGAGGATCACCGGCGAGAGCTACAGGTGAAGGCCAGCCAAACGGCGAAGGGTTTAACCCTCCCGTGCCCTAAGGTGTTTGTTACATGGAGTTCCAAGGCATCGAGGAGTTCATGAGGTGTCTGAAGACCAAGTACGACGAGAGCGAGCGCAAGCAAGAGTGGCGCGCTCTCAGCGGCAGGGACCACGTTTCCTCCTCGTACGACACATTCATCTTTACAGACCAGAAGGTCTACCAGATCAAGTCGCTCGAGCTGATGCCCCAGAGGATGGTGGCCGTGGCGAACGAGGTCGGAGGCCCGTCCCCCGACATGCTGGACCTGGTCAGGGGTGGGGCACCGGTGCCCCTCAGCGTGATATCGAAGGCGAAGGACGCTTCGGCCGTCGTGATGTTCGGCATGCAACAGTACTCCTCCGATGTGGCGGATGTCTTCAAGCGGGAGTACTACGGCTCGAAGCAGGACCAGCTCAAGGCGGAGCTGGACAGCAGGATCGGGTCGTTGATCCAGAGGCCCGAGTACAGGCATGCGTACA
>JAABQR010000207.1 GCA_011391345.1 Methanobacteriota archaeon
CAGTTCGACCGTGCATGGGACAACCTCATGGAGACGCTCGACCTGCTCGGGACGCTTCCGACCAGGACCGTCGTCAGGCACACCCTGGTAAAGGATTGGAACCTGGGCTGGGAGGACGAGTACGCCAAGCTGGACGAGCGTGCCGACCCTACCTTCGTGGAGCCCAAGGGTTACGTGTTCGTGGGGGATTCGCGCACGAGGATGACCATCGACAGCATGCCCTCGCATCAGGCCATACACGAATTCTCGTCGAGGCTCGCATCGAGGCTTTCCATCGAGCTACTGGCTGAGAGAGAGGACAGCAGGGTCGTCCTGTTGGGCGAGAAAGGGTCCAGGCTGAGGATCTTGGACTGAGGTCACTTGAGTCTTATGGTCTCGAGGTTCATAGGCGCCCTGGTCTCGATGCCGAATTTCTTGTACAGGGTGCTGGCCAGCTCGGCGCACTTGTACTCCTCCCCGTGGCAGATGATGATCCTCTCCGGCCTCGGCTCGAGCGTGCTCACGTAGTTCACGAGCTGACGCCTGTCGGAGTGTCCGGAGAAACCATCCACGGTCTCGATGTCCATCTTCATGTGGAGGGTCAACTGCTTGCCCCTGTCGTTGATGGTGAGGTCCGACCAACCCTTCTGGATCTTGCGGCCCATGGTGCCGTCCGCCTGATAGCCAGCGAACACGAGCGTGTTGAGCGGGTTGTCGCACCAGGACTTGAAGTACTCCATGACCGGCCCTCCGTTCATCATGCCGCTCGTGGCGAGCACGATGCAGGACTCCGGGTCGTGGCTGATGCGCTCCCTCATGTCGGGGCTGTCGACGCGCTTGAACACATCGGACAGGAAGGGGTTCTCGCCCATCTGGAATATCTGCGTCCTGAGCTGGCTGTTGAGGTACTCCGGGTACGCGGTGTGTATAGCCGTCGCCTCGAATATCATGCCGTCGAGGTATATCGGGACCTTGGGGATGTAGTGGTTCCTCATCATCTCCTCGAGAACCAGCATGACCTCTTGGGACCGGCCCACAGCGAACACGGGCATCAGCATCTTGCCGCCCCTCTGGAGGGTCGCGCGTGCGACTTCCTTCAGCTGGTTGGCGGCCTCCTGCCTGCTCGGCTGCATGTCGTGGTACCCACCGTACGTGGACTCTATGACGAGGGTCTCGAGCCTGGGGAACTTGTTGACGGCCGCGTTGAAGAGCCAGGACTTCTCGAACTTCATGTCCCCGCTGAACGCGATGTTGTACAGCCCGTCACCGACATGGAAGTGCGCGATCGACGAGCCCAGGATGTGTCCAGCGTTCTGGAGTGTCAGTCTGACGTCAGGGGAGATGTCCGTGGTCTCGCCGTACTTGAGCGGGATGCAGTGCATGACGACATCCCTGATGTGGGATGATTCGTACGGCGCCTTCTTCCCCTCGCCCACCGCGACCTTGATGTAGTCCAGCTGCAGCAGGGACATGAGGTCCCTCGTCGGGGGCGTGCAGTAGACCGGCCCCTCGTAGCCGTACTTGAAGAGGACTGGCACCAGCCCACAGTGGTCCAGGTGCGCGTGGGTGATGACCACGGCGTCCAGGGACTCCAGGGGCATCAGCTCGGGCGCGCTCAGGTAAGGTGTGGACCCGTTCTCGTCCGCGGACACCGCGACCCCGCAGTCTATGAGGACCTTGCTCTCCCTGGTCGTCAGGAGCGACGCGCTCCTCCCGACCTCCCTGTACCCGCCCAGGGCGGTCACCCTGAGCCAGGTCTCCTCGTTGAGCCGCTGGCGCATCAGCCTCTTGCCGACCTTGCGGAGGAACTCCTTCCGCTCGTCCTGGACCTTTCTCAGGTAGCTCCTGATGTCCGAGACGGTCTTGGACGGGATCGGAGGCGCACGCACGACCTTCGCGGCCCACCCGATCTCCTTCTTGATCTCGTTCAGTATGGCCCCGTGCTTGCCAATGACCAGGCCCGGGGATATCGCCTCTATCGTGACCTCGCCCGTGTCGTCCTCGAAGTATATGTTGGTGATCTTCGCCTCTTCGGGGATGATCTTGCGGATCTTCTCCTCGGCGCTCTCGGGGCTGGCCAGCGTGGCCGGGTCCGGCCTTATGGCCACCCTCCTCCTGAGGTTCTGGGCGAGCTGCCTGACGAGGTCGTTGTTGTTCGAGAACTCCTCGAGGTTCTTGGTGTAGATGACTATGACTGGCCCCTCGAAGTCGATGTCCGTGACCTCTATGTTAGAGGGTATGGTCTTCTTGACGGCTTCCCGCGCTTCTTCTAGAACTTTCTCTATGCCCATCTGTTCTCACTCAGCTGAATGGTAATCGGTGTTTCCGGCGGCAGCGTCGCCGCCCCAGAGCGTCTGGCGAGCCTCCTACGGGGAGAGCTTCAACTTGGCCAGGCGCTTCTGTATCTCCTTGTCGTCCACGAACGTGAACCCGTCCGCCGTGATCGTGGCGACGGTGTACCCGTCGCCAGAGGCGGAGTCCCGCTTCATGGCCGCGTGCAACGCTCTGACCGCGAGGTCCACACCGTCGCTGACGCTAAGGTCCTTCTGGAAGTGGTCCTCGAGGACACCGTACACGTACGGCGAGCCCGAACCGGTCGTGACATAGTCGTCCGGTATGGCGCCGCCGACCATGTCGAGGGCGTACACGTGGCCCCCGTCCTTGTCCATTCCGCCCAGGATGAGCCCGACCCAGTACGGGTAGAACCTGCTCCCGGCGAGTATGTTGGAGGTGAGCGTCGCGCCCGACCTGACGGTCATCGGCTGCCCCCTCTTGAGCTTGTAGAGCTCTACCTCGGCCGTGATGTACCTCGCCAGGGTCTGCGCGTCCCCGACGACTCCAGCGACCGTGAGCCCTATGTTGTCATCGATCTTGAACAGTTTCTGTGTGGTCTTATGGGCGATCAGGGTGCCCATGGTTGCCCTCTTCTCAGTAGCCATGACGACCCCGTCCTTGCAGACGAGGCCTATGGTGGTCGTGCCCTTCTTGACATCTTCAGTGCTCGTCATGAACAAACACCACGGCGAAAATCGGTGTGCTAAAAGCTGCTTTATGATGGATGCCTGAGGCAGTATATAATTGTTTCCGGGATGCGCCCCGGCCCCCAGTCCAGCGCCCCACCGGCAAGGGGCAACGTTTAAGTCCGACGCCTTCGAATAATGACATGAGATGGGTAGCCTGTAAGTCCCTTCCTTTGTTGCACGCGACCCTTGAGGCCACCGTGCTCCTGAACACTGTTCCGGAAGGGCCTGGCGTCAGGAACCCGATTGCCTGCCCATCTCACCCTTCTTCCCGAGCAACGATTAATACCTGCCACGTTCATCATAGCGTCTGGAGGAGGCCGTTCCGATGAGGATCCTGGTCGTAGACGATTCTGAGGCGTTCAGGAGGGTGATGACCGAGCTGCTGCTCAGGGCCGGGTACCGGGAAGTCACCGAGGCGGGCGGGTTCGACGAGGCCCTGGAGGCCTATTCGAGGGACCACCCCGAGATCGTGTTCGTCGACATGGTCCTGCCAGGCAGGTCGGGTGTGGACCTGACGAAGGAGATCATGAGCGCGGACCCGAAGGCCAAAATAATCGCCATGAGCTCCGTCATCAACAAGGCGATGATAAGGCAGAGCCTCGAGGCCGGCGCCAAGGACTTCCTACTGAAGCCTACCAACGAGCTCGCGCTCAGCTCCGTCCTGACCCTGTGGAGTGGTTAGATGAGCCTGTTCCTCTTCAAGAAGAAGCCCAGCGTGAGGAGAAGCATCAAGGAGAACGGCCTCGGGGTCAGCCGCAAGTACACCCTGGCCCCCGGGAAGTGCTACGTGTTCGAGGAGGCCCCGCCCTCGGTCAGCTTCGACGCGTTCTCGAACCTAATATCGACGGCGGATGAGAAGGGGAACAAGACCGTGGGCATGGCGGTGACGAGGCAGCACCCCGACCTCGTGAGGCAGAAGTACGGCCTCGAGAAGACCCCGATCTACTGGCTCGCCACGCGCGCGGG
>JAABQR010000208.1 GCA_011391345.1 Methanobacteriota archaeon
CGACATATGCGAACTCAGGGGCAGGTACGACCTGCTCGCCCACGGGGACAACCCCGCGAGGGAGGTGGGTAGGTGAGCCAGCACGCACAGGAGATCATCTCTTCCAGGTCTTGGATGACCGGTTGCGCATCCGAAGGCCTTAGGCTGATGGAGGCCGAGGGGGGCTGCGGCGTCGTGGGCCTAGCCAGCTCGGTCCCGATCGCGGGGAAGCACATACTCAAGCCGCTCATACAGATGCACAACAGGGGCAACGGCAAGGGTGGAGGCATCGCGGCCGTCGGCCTCGACGCGGCCCAGCTGGGCGTGTCCGATGAGGTCCTGAAGGACGACTACCTGGTCCAGGTCGCGTATCTCAAACCAGAGTGCAGGCCGGCGCTGGAGAATGAGTTCATCGACCCATGCTACCGTGTCGAGAAGAGGTACGTGGTCGAGACGAGCAAGGACCCGAAGCTCCTGAAATCCCTCGAGGTGCGCCCGCCCGAGGTATGGAGATACTTCTGCAGGGTCAAGGACGAAGTCCTGGACGCCTTCGTGAAGTCCTCAGGCCTGGACGAGCTCCCGAGAGGCAGGGCCGAGGACGAGTTCGTCTACCAGAACAGCTTCAGGACGAACCACAAGTACTACGCCTCCAATGGCATGTCGGCATTCGTCATGTCCCACGGGCGCAACATGCTCGTGCTCAAGATAGTGGGATATGCCGAGGATGTCATCACATACTACCGCATGGAGGACTTCAAGGCCCACATCTGGATAGGGCACCAGCGGTACCCGACCAAGGGCCGCGTGTGGCATCCAGGCGGGGCACATCCTTTCATCGGCCTCGACGAGGCGCTCGTGCACAACGGCGACTTCGCGAACTACCACACGGTGTCCGAATACCTCGCGCAGAGGAACATCGTGCCTCTGTTCCTGACCGATACCGAGGTCTCGGTACTGCTGTTCGATGTGCTGAACAGGACCTACGGATACCCTCTCGAGTACATCATCGAGGCGCTCGCGCCAACGACCGAGCGGGACTTCACGCTCTTGCCGGATGAGAAGCAGAAGGTGTACAAGGCGCTCCAGAGGACGCACATACACGGGTCGCCCGACGGTCCATGGTTCTTCATCATAGGCCGGAACGCGCACTACGACGGCAGGCTCCAGCTCATGGGCATAACCGACACGTCGATGCTCAGGCCACAGGTGTTCGCGCTCGTCGACGGCGATGTCCAGATAGGCCTCATCGCGTCGGAGAAGCAGGCGGTGGATTCGGCCCTTCAGAGCATATCCAATGAGATGCCGTCCGTGCCCAGGTACGCCGACATGTACTGGAACGCCAGGGGCGGCAGCCATACCGATGGGGGCGCGTTCGTCTTCTCTCTCCACCCGCAGCCGGAGTCCCCGGGCTCGCTCAGGCTCATATGCACCAACAAGTTCGGGTCGATGGTGACAGTCCAGCACTCCGAGTGGGACAGGGCGGAGGACCTGGCGCTCACGAAGCGTCTCCCGAGGTCCCCGAAGGCTGGTGACCTCGGGGAGCAGTTCTCCGCGCGCAAGGAACCCGTCCCGGAGTTCAAGCTGTTCGTGCGCAGGCTGCCCGACCTGAAGGCCCAGGAGCTCAACGCGCTCTTCGGTCAGATGGTGCGGTCGGCCGCGGCGAACGACCTGGCTGTCGACGAGTACCTGGAGATCCTCACGCTCATGATGGACCGGAGGTACCCTACCGGTCAGTTCAGAAGGAGCAGAATCATCGAGAAGGCGAACGACGCGGTCGAATCCATCCTCAGGGCGTTGCCCAGGATCGAGTCGAACGACAAGTCCGTCTACGCGCTCGTGGACCTGAGGAACAGGAGCAAGCTCCGGCCCCCAACATCCCCCTACGGCCGGCTGGCGATCGACTGCGAGGGCTTCCCGATGGAGGGCGAGGAAGGCGTATCGTTCGTGATCAAGGCCGCGAAGGAGCTCGGCTGGAACAGGGTCATCGTGTTCGGCGCCCACGGCCAGCGGTTCTTCGGATGCGGCCTCGGGCCCAAGTCGAAAGGTCTCAGGATAGATGCCTATGGCAACCCCGGCGACTACCTCGCGTCCGGCCTGGACGGTGCGGAGCTCGTCGTGCACACCAACGGGCAGGACCAGCTGGGCCAGATACTGAGCTCAGGGAAGCTGGTAGTGCACGGTGATGTCGGCCAGACATTCCTGTACGGCGCCAAGGGCGGCGAGGCGTTCGTCCTCGGCAACGCGGCCGGACGCCCGCTCATCAACGCCGTGGGCAAGCCCAGGGTCGTCATCAACGGCACGTGCCTGGACTATCTGGCTGAGTCGTTCATGGCGGGCAACCCGCTCTACGGCGGCGGCTTCGTCGTGCTGAACGGCGTCGCGTTCGACGGCAACGGGATCCTCACGGACCTGCCAGAACCTTACCCTGGAGGCAACCTGTTCTCCCTCGCGTCCGGAGGCGCCATCTACGTGCGCGACCCGAAGAAGCTCGTGGGCGAGGAGCAGCTTAACGGGGGCAGGATCACTAGGCTGATGCCCGCCGACTGGGAGCTCATACTCCCGTACCTGAGGGAGAACGAGCGCCTGTTCAACATACCTGTCGAGGACTTCCTGCTCAAGGTCGAAGGCGTGAGGAAGCACCCGGAGGACGTGTACCGGAAGATCGAGGCGATGCCGCGCATCACATTGGCGGGGAAGGTCCAGGTGCAGGACCTCGGCGAATGACCCGACCAGATGCCCGCCCTCGGCTCTCGTGCCAGGGCCTCAGGATTGGTCCGGATGAACGTTGATATACTCGCGCGGTCATGCGCGAAGTACGAAAAGTATGAAAAGTGTGACTAATATGCGCGCACACGAGATGGAGGTCTACGGCACTGTCAAGGTCGGCGGACGCGGCCAGGTCGTCATCCCCGTCGGCGCCAGGGGCAAGCTCGGCATCAAGGCGGGGGACTCACTACTCGTCATCAGCACCCCCCACAGGGACGGCCTCGCGATGATCAAGGTCGAGGCCGTGAGGGAGTTCATAGGCAAGATGAGCGTCGGGCTGTCACAGTTCGATGAGGGCATCGGACGCAAGCCGTCGAGGAAACGGAGGCGCTGACGGCGCGCGGCCATCAGTCGAGTCAGAGATTAGTCCAGGTGGTGATAGAATGGCAGGCAAGATCATAGAGGTCGAGAACCTATCGCACTCGTTCGGGGACTTCAAGGCGGTCGACAACATCACGTTCTCGGTCGAAGAGGGGGAGATATTCTCGTTCCTTGGACCGAACGGCGCGGGGAAGAGCACGACTATCAACGTACTCACGACCCAGCTCGCGTGCCAGTCGGGCTCCGCGAAGGTGTGCGGCCTCGACGTGTGCAAGGACTCTCACCAGGTGAAGAAGTGCATAGGGATTGTGTTCCAGGACGAGGTACTCGACAGGGACCTCACGGTGAGGGAGACCCTCGAGTTCCATGGACGCATCTACTCGATGCCCCGCGAGCAAAGACTCGCGAGGCAGAAGGAACTCATCGCGCTGGTCGAACTCGAGGAGAAGGTCGACGAGAGGACCAAGAACCTGAGCGGCGGAATGAAGAGGCGCCTCGAGATCGCTCGCGGGCTGATGACCAGGCCCAGGGTGCTGTTCCTTGACGAGCCCACTATAGGCCTGGACCCGCAGACCAGGTTGCGCATATGGGACTACATCAAGGGCATCAATGAGGAGGGCACGACGATATTCCTCACAACCCACTACATGGATGAAGCGGACAGACTGAGCGACAGGGTCGAGATCATAGACCACGGGAGGATAATCGTGTCGGGCACATCGGAGTCCTTGAAGAACACCCTGGGCGAGGACATGATGTACCTCGAGACCGCCGACGACGCCAGGGCTGCGGCGGCGGCCAAGAGGATCCCGGAGGTGTCTCAGGTGAAGCAGATGTCCGGCGGCCTCGAACTGATTCTGAGCTCCGACGGGGCGAAGGTCATGCCCAAGGTCC
>JAABQR010000209.1 GCA_011391345.1 Methanobacteriota archaeon
CTGTACCCGCCTCCGCTCCAGCTCCTCCTTCTCGGCCGTGAGGGCCTTCTCGCGCTCATCCAGCCCATTGATCGTCACCGAGATGCCGCTCGCCTTGTCCTGGAGTTCCTTCCCCTGCCTCTCAAGCTCAGCTAGGGCGGCCTGCATCTCCTCTTTCTTGACTTTCAGTTCGTTCTCCGAGGCGACGATGTTGTCCTCGCGCTTCTTCAGCTCCTGGTCCACCGAGTCGAGCTCGGTCCTCAGGGTCTCACGCTCGGACTCGAATGCGCTCCTCTCGCTCTCGAGCGCTGACATCGTCCCATCGAGGTCCCTCTTCCTCGCCTCCATCCGGTCCTGCCTCTCCTTCAGGTCCCTGTCCGCGGATTCCAGCTGCTCGCGGTCGGAGTCGAGCTGCTTCCGGTCCCTGTCGAGGCTAGCGAGCCTGACCTTGGTCTCCTCGACCTCTTTCTCCCATGCGACTCTCTCGGTCTGGTAGCTCTCCAGCTCAGACCTGTGTTTCTCCTGGCTCTCCACGAGCTCCCGCCTCTGCTGCACGAGTTTGGAGAACCCGGTCTCGTACTCCGACACCGATGATGCGATTCCTTCCTGGAGGTTCCTGATGAGTCCGCGCTTCGCGTCTGTCGCCGCCTCGAACGCCTGCCTGCTCCTGTTCAGGTTCTGTTCCCTCTCCAGGAGTAGTGTGACCCTCTCGTTGATCTGGCCGTGCCTCTCTGAGACCTCGGCCTCGAACTCCTCGAGCTCCTTCTGCCACTCCTCGGTGTCCTTCCTGAGCTTGTCGAGCTCTCCCCTGAGGTTGTCCAGCTCGGCGATCTCCTGGACGTGCGAGGCCTTCTCGGCCTCCATCGTCTTGACCGCCTCCTTGGCCAGTTCCTGCTCCTCCCTGGCCTTCTCCGCGGCCTCCTTGGCCGCCGAGAGCCTGGATTCCAGGGACGCCTCGAAGCTCGCCTCGACGGAGCCCAGCATCTCCTTGACGAACCCGACATCCTCGTCCTCGACGACGTCCTTGCCTATCAGGAGCATGTGCATCCTCTTGCCGCGGACGACGGTGCCTACCATCTTGCCGACCTCGAAGGCTCCCAGTGTGGCAAGGTCGCCCTTGCCGGCCGTGGCCTTCTTCACTTCGTCGTAGCTGACCTCGCCCTTGGCGCTGAACACGAACTCCTTCAGAAGCCGGCCGTCGGGCTCTACCAGAAATCCCTTGAATACCTTCTTGCCAAACATTAAGACCACTTCCGACCGGGGGACGTCGTTGTCTGGTCCTTGGCTTGCGGGTGCTCAGAGCATGCCCCTGAGCGCCACTCGCACGCCTGGATGATTGCAGTTGTTATTGGGTAGCCTGAAGATAACCTTTTCTGCGTCACCGGCGGTGTTCATGGCTCGAATCTTCGCAGGAGCGCAGCGTTGGTGACGACTGAGACGGAGCTGAACGCCATGGCCCCCGCCGCAATCATCGGGCTCAGGAGCCAGTCCGTGAAGGGATAGAGGATGCCCGCTGCTATGGGTATCGAGGCGGTGTTGTAGAACAGGGCCCAGAACAGGTTCTCCCTGATCTTCCGGAAGGTCCTCCGGCTGAGCTTGATGGCCGACGCGACACCCTTGAGGTCCCCTCCTACAAGGACGATGTTCCCTGATTCGAGGGCGATGTCCGTGCCGGTCCCGAGCGCGATGCCGATGTCCGCCTGGGCCAGCGCTGGCGCGTCGTTGATGCCGTCCCCGACCATCGCGACGACCTCGCCGCTCTCCTGGAACGCCCTGACGGCCCCGACCTTGTCCGCGGGTAGCACCTGGGCCTTGAACTCGAGTATGCCCGCCTGGCTGGATATCGCTCTCGCGGTCCTCTCGTTGTCCCCGGTCATCATCACCACCTTGAGGCCCATGGCTCTGAGGTCGGCCACGGCCTCCCTAGCGCCCGCCTTGAGCGTGTCAGCGACACCTATCAGCCCCATGAGCCTTCCGTCTGCGACGCATGCCATGACAGTCATGCCCTGGTCCTGGAGCGCGTCCATGTCTCCCTCCAGAGCGCCCAATGGGACACCCAGCCTGTCCAGCATCCTGCGGTTGCCCACGGACACATCCTTGCCAGCGACCTTGGCTGTGACGCCCTCTCCCGGATAGACCGTCGACGCGTCCGGGGCCACGAGGTCCACGCCGGCGGCCTCCGCGGCTGTCAGGACCGCCCTCGACAGGACATGCTCCGAGCCCTTCTCCGCGCTCCCCGCGGCAGCCAGGAGGTCCTTCTCACTCTTGGCCGAGCCCAGCCGCATCGTGATCACCTTCGGCTCTCCCTCCGTGAGTGTGCCTGTCTTGTCCAGTATGACTGTCGTGAGGTCCCTCGCCCTCTCCAGGGCGGCCGCGTCCTTGATGAGTATTCCGAGCTGCGCGCCGCGTCCGGTCCCCACGACGATGGCCGTCGGTGTTGCCAGGCCGAGGGCGCACGGGCAGGCGATGACCAACACCGCGACGAAGACGGTGAGCGAGAAGGTCAGCGGGTCCCCGACCTCCCAGATCCCGGAGCCGATGAAGTACCAGAACAGGAATGTCGCCACGCTCACGGAGAGCACGGCGGGGACGAAGTATCCGGCGACCGTGTCTGCAAACCTCTCGATCGGGGCCTTGGTGCTCTGCGCGTCCTCGACCAGCTTGACTATCTGGGCTAGGGTGGTGTTCCTCCCGACCCTGGTAGCCTTTACCGTCAGCAGGCCGGACATGTTGACCGTCCCGCCTGTGACCTGTGCTCCTCGGACCTTCTCCTGGGGTATCGATTCCCCGGTGACAAGCGACTCGTCCACAGTCGAGACCCCGCTGATCACCTCGCCGTCGACCGGGAGCCTCTCCCCGGGCCGGACGGTCACGACATCCCCCTCGACGAGCTCGTCGACGCTGACGGTCCTCTCAGTGCCTTCGACGACCTTGGTCGCGGTCGGAGGCTGCAGGTCCATGAGCCTCAGGATGGCCTCCGATGTGGCCCCCCTGGACCTGAGTTCCAGGAACTTGCCCGCCAGGACGAGCGTGATTATGACCGCTGATGTGTCGAAGTACACATCGTGCGAGCCCATGTGCTCTGGGAACAGAGTGACTGCGAGGCTGTAGATGAACGCGGCCGACGTGCCTATGACGACGAGGGTGTCCATGTTCGCCCTCCTGTTCCTCAGCGCCCGGTACGCGCCCTTGTAGTACCTCATCCCCGCGTAGAACTGGACGGGGATGGCCAGTGCGAACAGGATGTAGTTTCTCGCATGCTCGGACAGGATCCCCTCAGGCCAGAACATGTGTGTCATCGAGATCGTAGCCAGAGGGAGCGCGAACGCAAGGGCGACCATGAGGTCCCTGAACCCCTCGTCGAGCTCCTTCTTCCTCGCGATCTTCTCCGCGAGCACCCCCTCGACCTCGAGCACCGTGTACCCGGACCTCTCCACCGCGGCCTTGAGTTCGGCTGGTGAGGCCGCAGACGAATCATATTCCACCGCCGCCTTCCCGAGCGCGAAGTTGACCTTCGCGTCGACGACGCCCGACACACCCTTCAGCGCGTCCTGAACCGCGAGCGCGCATGTGGCGCAGTGCATGCCACCGATGGTCATCGTCAACTCATCCTTGGCCACTTCATAGCCGGCGGATCTGACCGCCGACACTATCTGGTCCATCGACGCGCGCTTCGGGTCATGCTTGAGGAAAGCCTTCTCCGTCGCCAGGTTGACCCTGACGTCATAGACGCCGTCCACCTCGCTCAGCGATTGTCGCACGGCGTCCGTGCATGTCGCGCAGTGCATCCCCTTGATCCTTACGGTCGCCTCGCGCCTCCCTTTGTCCTTGTCCAATCGGGTGTTCCTCCGAACCGGGCCGCTCCCGATTACGGCATGACGCCGTTTATCAGTTGTGCCGGTCCTTTCCGACCGGTCCGTC
>JAABQR010000210.1 GCA_011391345.1 Methanobacteriota archaeon
CTGTGATTGGACCATGCGTCCGAAGGCGGCCTCGTTGGCGTCGGCGGCGTCCAGGTAGGCCATCTCCGGGTGGAGGCGCTCGATGATGGTGGCGAACACGCGGGCCTCGAGCTCGTTCATGGTCATCGATTCCCTGAGGGCGTCTATCTCCTCGGCCTGCACCTCGACGACCTCGACCTTGGCGACCCTGCGTATCTGGGGCTCGATAGCGGCGCGTCTGCTGGCCGAGAGCTTCTTGGAGTCCTTGACGCCGATGGACCTGAGTTCCTGGTCCGACTCGACGGCGACTCCGCACACGACGAGTGGCCCGAGGACGGGGCCGCGTCCGGCCTCGTCTATGCCGCAGATCATCGAGGTGTCCAAGGGCCTCGCGATAGATAGAGGTTGCCGATGGGACGCAAGGGTTATTATGGCCAAGCGGGATTCGAAACAGGTTCCATGATGCAGCAGGGTCCACCCGGGTTCGAGGAGAACACGAGTCCAGAGCTGTTGCTCTTGATAGGGCTGGTCGTCCTGTGTCTCGGGTTCGTGCTCGCTCTAGCCGGGAGGGTGGCGTGGAAGCACGTGATGTCGTTCGTAGGCGGCGCCATCGGCGGCATCATGGGTTTCGTGTTCGGGACCGCGATGGGCGGTCTGCTGGTCGGACTCATAGTGAGCATGCTCGGGGCGGTCATAGGCAGCGCGTTGTTCGTGTTCCTGGCCCAGCTCGGGCTCGGCGTCGTCGCAGGACTGCTCACGTACATCGTCGCGTCCGTGGTGGTCGGGAACACGATCGTCTCAGTGATGCTCGCCGGGATCGCGTTCGTCGTCACGATCGTGTTCATCCAACAGGCGATCGGGGTCGTGACCGCCGTGGTAGGCGGCCTGCTCGTGGGCATAGGGCTGATATGGCTCGATGTCACGGACATGACGATGGTCGTGCTCGCGATGTTCGGGACGATGGTGTTCGGGGCCGCGTTCCAGCTGACGGCTATCAAGGAACGCGAGGTCTTGACAGCGGCCCCGGTCGGTCCCGTGGCGCCCGTGGCCCCGCCCATGCCTGGGAGGATGTGCCCCAAGTGCGGTGGACCTCTGACCTACGTGCCCGAGTACAACAGGTACTACTGCCACAAGTGCCAGCGGTACGAATGACCGAACCGTGGCCGGTGGGCCGGTTAAGAACCCAGGCGATGCTACCGTCGGGGTAGTTAAATCATCATGGTTTATTAACCGCCCCAGGATATTGATTTTCGACTCTGATGAAGCACCTGGACGTGCAGAACCGGCGCATCGAGAACGGCTTCCGGCTTACCAGGGTGGGCATCACGGGCGTGAGGAAGCCCGTCATGGTCCACAGGAACGGCCGGGAGAACCACCTGACGGCCTCGATCGACGTGTTCGTGGACCTACCGTCGAGCCAGAAGGGCTCGCACATGTCGCGGAACGTCGAGATCATCACGGAGATGATAGACCAGAGCGTCAGGAAGGACGTCAAGAGCCTCGAGGAGCTCGCCGGGAGCATATGCAAAGCACTTCTGGAGAGGCACGAATACGCCAGCTATGCCGAGGTGCGCATGGGGGCGGACTACTTCCTCGAGAGGTCCACTGCCAGTGGCTGGAGCACGCTCGAGCCGTTCAAGCTCATGGCGCGCGCCACATCCAGGCGCGGCGACGGACTGATGAAGCTCGTGGGGGTCGAGGTCGCTGGCATGACCGCGTGCCCGTGCGCCATGGAGACGGTGACGCACATGCTGGAGAAGGACATCCCGGAGCTGGCCAGCGTGCGCGCGAAGGTACCCATGATCACCCATAACCAGAGGAACATCACGACGCTCATGATAGAGGTGCCCGAGCATGTGGAGGTGGAGGCGGACGACCTCATCTCCATCGTCGAGGGCTCGCTCAGCAGCCCCACATACGGCATCCTGAAGCGCGAGGACGAGGCGAGGGTCGTGCTCGACGCGCACAGGAACCCGAAGTTCGTCGAGGACGTCGTCCGTGACATCCTGGGGAAGCTCCTGGAGAGGTACAAGGACATGCCCGACGCGGTGCATGTCACGGTCAGGAGCGAGAGCGAGGAGTCGATACACAAGCACAATGCTTTTGCCGAGCGCGTCACTACCCTGGGTGAGCTGAGAGCTTCAGATGACCGGTGAGGGGAGGCCCGGGCCTGGGGATGTGAGGGCAGTCGTCGTGGACATAGACGGGACCCTCACCGATGATTCTAGAAGGATGAGCCTCGAGGCGGTCGCCGCCCTGAGACGCGTCGAGGACTCCGGCGTGAGCGTGATGCTGGCGAGCGGGAACGTGCTTCCGATCGCGTACGCGGTCTCGACATACATGGGGTTCAAGGGACCCATCATCGCGGAGAACGGCGGGGTCGTGTGCCACCGGCAGCGGGTCTGGGTCCTCGGGGACGCGCGGAGGCCGAGGGAGGCCTGGGAGCTGCTCAGGAGGGAGATCCCCGGGGCGGAGCGACTGTTCACCGACCGGTGGCGCGAGACCGAGATAGGGTTGAGGCAGGACGTGGACCTCGGGCTCGTGCGCGAGCTGCTCAGGCCGATGCAGGTCGAGGTGCAGACCACGGGCTGGGCGGTCCACATCATGTCCGAGGGTATGGACAAGCTGGTGGGTGTCAAGAAGGGCTGCGAGGTCCTGGGCCTGGACATCGGCTCGGTCGGGGCCATAGGCGACTCCGAGAACGACATCCGGATGATCAAGGGGTGCGGCTGGGGCGTCGCGATCGGGAACGCCGACGACCGCACGAAGTCTTCCGCGTCGTACGTGGCCACGGACAGGAACGGCGAGGGCGTGGTCGAGGGGCTGAAGTGGCTCAGGGTGCTCCTCGAATGAGCATGTTTTATGCTTTCCCAAGCACGTGACGAACGTGCCATGACGATGATAGGTCTGTGCAGCATCTGCAGCAGGCCCGCGGCGGGGACGTGCCCGCTCTGCGGGAGGCTCGTGTGCACTTCGTGCTCCGACCCGGTGACGAGGGTGTGCAACGCGTGCGCTGGAAAGCGATGATGACTGAGTTGTCTCGCATCACTTCACGAGGCGCTTGGCGTCGTCCTCGCTCATGCCCGCGGCCTTGAGCAGGTACTTGAGCCCCTTCTTCATGATCATGTCCCTGGTGTTGTCGTCCAGGAACTTCTCCATGACCACGGGGGCCCTCACGGCGTACTCGACCCCGAACTCGGAGTAGTAGTACCGGGCGTTGTCCGGGTCCAGCTCCGCCGCCTTCAGATATGCGGCCTCGGCCTCGTTGAACCTCCCGATCTCCACCAGGTACGCGCCGTAAGAAGACTGGTAGATGGGGTTCTTGGGGTCCAGCTCGACGGCCTTCTTGTAGGACTCCATGACATCCTCAGGGGTGAGCTTGGGCACGCCCACGGAGGCCTCCGCCTTCCCGAAATGTGCCTCCGCGCACTTTGGGTCCGCCTTGATGATCTTGTTGTACTTCGCGACAGCCTTGTCGAACTCTCCGCCCGCCAACAGCTCCTGGGCATCCATGAGGTCCTTTTCCATCCCGGCCATGAGTCACACCGACCGCTTTGCTCAGCTGAGTCGTCTATTAATTCAGGGTGGTATAAAACGTTCGCATCCGGTAATCGAGCGTGGGAATGTGCCCCGCGGCTACGCGAACGTACCCGAGAGGGTCAGCGCGGCCGCGTCGAGCGCCTCGAGGTCCATGCCGTCGAGGAGGTCGTACGGGTCCGTGGTCCAGTCTATCGCAGGATCGACCCCTGGGAGCACCAGCGCCGCGATCTCACCGAGCGATACGAGTGCCGCGTTCAGGTCCGCGTCCATCTCCGCCGTGAGGTCGTGCTCCTCGTCGGGACCGACCTCGGACGACAGCTGCACATATGCCTCGTACGCGCCC
>JAABQR010000211.1 GCA_011391345.1 Methanobacteriota archaeon
TCGTCGAACGCCTCGCGGTCGCCCTTCCTGAGGGCCCTCCTGAAATCGTTCCACTGCTGTGTCATGGCCTCAAGGGCCAGCCTGTATGTAGGAACCGTCCTCCCCGTATGCATCACCTCTGAAATCGGACAGGGTCATCTGGGTCCACGGAACTGGACGGAACACGATCGAGCGGTCCTCCCTGGGCAGCCTGACCGAGATGCCGTCCTTCCTCTCCTTCATGCTGATGACTATGTCTGCCTCGGTCCTGAGCAGGTTCAGCATCCTCTCGTTGTGTGGCACGTGGCCGGGCGTGCGGTCAGTGATCAGCGATATCGTCTCGTAGGCCCTGGTCACGCGCCTGATGTCCTCGGCGCACCTTCTCAGGAGCTGGTACGCCTCCATCCACTTCATGTCCTTGTCCAGGAACATGTCCGTGAGCGAAGATACGATCACCATCGCCGGTGAGCTCTCCCTCACCTCCTCTTCGAGCCTCTCGTCTATGAGGGTCACTAGCTGGTACGCCGTGAACGCCCTGGATATGTTCACCCTCGATAGGATGTCCCTCTTGTCAAGGCGCATGCGCTTGCACAGAGCGCTCAGGGCGTATGGGTCGACCGTGTTCCCACCGTCTATCCAGACGACCTCCTCGTCCAGCTCCGAGACGGCCTTGACGCATAGCAGATGCAAGAGGTTTGAGGGATAGCTACTGTTCCCTTCGAAGAGCGCGACCTTGGACGACCTGAAGCCCCCCACTAGGTTGTCGATGGTCGATATTGATGTGTGTAGTACGCGCTCGATCAGCATTGGTTCGCAGTCGAGCGTATGGACTTCGGGTGCATCCAGGGCAGTGGCCGTTCTATTGGTCTCCAAGGCGTCACCGGCTCTGAATCAATCTGCCGGTGAGGAGTTAAAGCGGTGGAGGGGAGAGTCGGGTGAAACTAGTCGGTGAGATAAAATCCAGAATGTGTTCCTGCGAAGCGCGAGGTCGGTCCTCGTCCAATCTCGAGCCGGCAACCAAATTTCATGCGACTTCCCTCGCACGTTTTGACACACGGTGTCGGGCTTATGTTCAAGCGGAGACCTCGGTCAGAGCAGTGGTCATGGTCGGTCTGCCGCTGTGGCTCCTCGTCGTTGTGTTTGTCGTCCCTGTCCCTCCCCCATCAGGAAACGCCACAACGGGATGAACTCGATGCCATCTGTCTTCCCTGCCTGGTTCCTCGTGACGACGACCCTTCGGTCCGTCTTCATGTCCTTGAGGTGGGACACGTCCTCGGCGCTGACCTTGTCCGAGTACTTCACCTCGTAGCATGCGCCGGGGAGTATGAAGTCGATTTCTCTTCCGCCGGCCTGTCCGTAGGCGATGTCGTCCGCACGTCTTCGCAGAGCATTGAACACGCAGTTCTCGACCAGGCTCCCGAGGTTGACTGTGGGGCTCAGAACGTGCACTATCCCGGTGTCACTCGCATAGACCTTCTTCGGTGCGGCCATGCTCTCGGACACCTTCCCCTTCAATCTCAGGGTGTGGATGAGATTCGCCTCCTCGAAGGCGGACAGGTGCTCCCGGACCGTTTCGTGCGACACGCCGAGGATCCTGCCTATCCTCCTAGGCGACAGTTTCGAGCCGGTGCTCTGAGTGACGATCAGCAGCAACTCTCTCAGCGCCTGGACGTTCCGCACTCCTCTGCGTGTCGCGATGTCCTTGTACAAGACGGAGCTGATCAGAGTCGTGAGATATCCGGGGTCGCCGGTCTTGAGGTATTCTGGGAGTCCGCCCATGCGCACGTAGTCCTCCGCATGCTTGACCATCAAGTGCGCGTCGCTTCGCTTGACCTTCAGTCCCATCAGGTCCAAGTATTCGGGGAGAGTGAACGGGAATACCTCGATGAATGTCTGCCTGCCTGTGAGGAAAGAACCGCGCTCGACCATGAACAGAGACGAGGAACCCGTAGCGAACACCTTGACATGCCCGAGGTCATAGATGGTCTTGAGCTCCTGTTCGAACCCCGCTCTCAGATGGACTTCGTCGATGAATACCGTGAAGCGGTCGTTGTGCCTCAAGCCATGGGACCGTCTGTAGGCGTCAAGGACGTCCAATATGGACTCCTTCACGAGACCGGGGTGGTCCATTGAGATGTAGAGGATTCTCCTGGGGTCCTCCTCGTCGTCGATGAGCCGTTCAACATATTGGCGGACAAGGGTGGTCTTGCCGACTCTGCGGAGACCGGTGATGAAGACGATGTCTTTGGTCCTCCGCTTCCGGTCGAGCAGCTCCAGGTACTCCTCCCTGCGGATTCCCTCAGCTTCGAAAGGGCCTTCCCACCACGGATTGAATATGGCGAGAATCTGCTCCATGATATCTCGATCGCGTGCACACTATATATAGGTGTCCATTAGTAGTTGACACCATGTGTGTGCTAGTGGATGACGAAGCCTGACACCACCTCGTTCGTCCCACCCTCAAATCCGGCGAAGGACGCCTATCCTGCCTTACTTGCCGGCAAGGAGTTTCACCCTCAAGCCTGGACCTTTAGACACCCGTATGTTCCCGGTCAATACCCGGGCCCTCGCACTTCGTCAAATCACTGAAGTGGCCGGTGTCGCGCCGACGGTCACGCGGACCCTTTCGATTCTGCGCTGGACTGCGAACTGCAGACCAATGTTTAAGTATCCATATCATGCTCTTCAAAGCCACACCCCATAGCCTTGAGAGGGCGTTCATGGAGGGGATTGGAAAGCATGTCTGCCAAATCGAAAACAAGCCGGTCGGCGACCCCTTCCAAACCCAAGAAGACCTCTCGTCCGCGCGTGGAGTATCCCGATGATATAGACGCATCGGAGGTATCGAGGTCGAGAAAGGCGGCGATCCTCCAGCTCAGGATGGGCAGGCTCGCACACGTGCTCAGCATCGTGTCCGGTCTCGCGCTAGCCGCCACAGCCGTGCTCGCTTATCTCCTTGAGAACTGGGACTACCTTCTGACAGCTCCGGAGTATGTCACCACGCTGAAGTGGGTGCTGCCTCTTGCCGCCAGCCTCGTCGTAGCCGTCCTGGCGCTGGCGTTCAAGTGGGAGCCGTACTTCGCCGACCGGAGCGACCCGCACTTCATAATGAGCTTCGTGGCGGTCGCAATCCCCGCGTTGTTCATCGCACTGATAGCGCTCGACGAAGGCGGATACATGGCCTTGGGCAGGCCGGACTGGCTCTATCCCGCATCACTGCTCGGCATCAGCCTCACGTTCATATCGCTTGCCATGGCCTGGGACGGTCACGGCCGGAGGAAGGTCGTCAGCATCGCGAGCGCCGTGTTCCCACCAGCACTGCTCACCTTCCCTATCATCGTGCATTTCACGCCGCTCGAACTAGCCAGCATCCTGCCGATGGCGTACCTCGGCAGTGCCGTCGCCATCCAGCTGAGCGGGTCCATGCTCCACATCATCTCGAGCTCCACAACTGTCCAGGAGCGCGAGGTCCTGAAGGCGAGCGACGGCAAGCTCAAGGTGCTCCTGGAGGACGTCGACAAACGCAGGGAGGCTCTGGAGTACCGCGAGGATGCGATGCGCTCCAGGGAGTCTGACCTCGAAGCCTACGAGAAGCGGCTGACCGAGGAGATGACCTCCATTGATGAGCGGAAGAGACAGATCGAGGCGATGGAGGCCGAGGCCGAGCTTCGCGTCGACAGTTCCAGGAAAGCGAGCGAGGAGCTCGTGCGGAAGGAATTGGACATCGAGGCCAAGCTCGACACGATGAGGCTCACGCAGGCAGACCTCGACATACAGACAAACGATCTGGAGAAGGGCGCGAAGGCGTTGGCCGCCAGGGAGCAGAAGCTCGCTACGAGGGAGGG